>JBBQGK010000005.1:0-68907 GCA_038322885.1 Bacteriovoracales bacterium
CTTCAGTCTCTCCAAGGCACGCAACATTTATTCTCCAAGAAGATGTCATCTCGGTTATTGATCACTCGAGTGTGAGTGGTACATTTGTGAATGGAAAAAAGATTACTGCCGGTAAATATATTATGCTCGAAGAGACAGATATTATTGCTGTTGGTGATCTTGAAGTGAAGATCAATGTGAGGGCCGAAGTCTTCCCGGATGAAGGGCCGCCAGATACGCCCGCCGAAGAATACGAGCCGGCCAAATTTGCTGGTGAAGATTTGCAATTAGATGCGATTCAGAGTCCTATGCTTACTTCAAAGCCTGAAAAAGAAAGTCTCGTTTTAGATATTAAAGAAAATAAGGTTATGAACTTTAAAGTTCAGGCCACTTCTCAGTCACCGGCCGTGAACAAAGTTTCTTTTCTGAGTAAGCTTAAAAACAATACGAAGGGTAAGTTGAAGATTCGTTTTCACGCTTACCATTCTGCCAACATTCTCGTCAGGATCTTTTCAATCATTGGTGATCTTTTGGTCTCCTACATCATCGTTGAAATTTTCCTTCCTTTTGATGACTATAAGACTTTTGTTAATTATCTCCCCGATGTTTTTTTTGAATTTATCTCGATGGAAATGGGGAGTGTGTGGGATATCCTCGTAACAGATGTTCCTTATCTGCATGAAGTCGTTACCGAAGGTGCTGTTTTCATCAAAGATACGACTTTCATTCAACCTATTATTGTGACTTTTTTTCTAGTAAGAATTTTAACGACCCTTTTCTTCGGTGTCTCAATCTCTGAACTGATGATGGGAATGAGAGCAGTTGGAAATGGTATCTGGAACAGGATTGGTGGAGTCATCAGAGTATGCCTAGGAATTATAACAGGCCCATTTTTGATTTTTGATCTTCCGGCATTGATGTCAAAGAGAACCTTCAAAGAATTCATGACCTTTACAAATACCGATGCTGAGTCAAAAGCACTTACGATTTTCGGTTTGGTGCTTTATTATCCAGTGCTGCTTGTGCTCGTTCTCCTTGCGCCTTTGTTTCAGGGATTCGAAGTCGTTCACCCGATACAGGTAAGTACAAGAATTGAAAAAAGAATAAAGGTCGTTCCAAAAGAGGGAGAGGTCGCACCCATGGTCACTATGGTCGCGGATAGTAGCCGGACCTTTGAGATGAACTTGATGTACCCACAAAGCGAAGCCACTATCATCCCAACACTCCATATCGTTGGCGGTAAGAACAAAACAAAGTTTTTAAATTCCGTCACCCTATACCTCAAAGATTTAAAGCGTCCAGTAGACCTTCAAATTCTTAAGGCCTTTGATTTGAAAGAACTTGTAGAAGTGGGGATGCGGGGAAATTTCATGTTGTTCGAAAAATTTCCCGAGCTCTACAGTTTCACACACACTGTGATGGATAAGTCGTTTAAGAAGACTGAAACTAAAGAGTCTCAGCAGAAATTTGCCAAAGAATTCTTAGACTTTACTCAGTTATCCCTTGGGCTCAGTGTAGATAATTTTATAGAAATGGCTGAACAACAGACCTTTATTTTTAAGACTCTTGTAGACTTCAGGTCGGCCATCCTGAATCTTTTAGATGGGGAACACTTTGATCAATTAGGCCTCATCGAAGTGGGGGATTGTTACTTCTTAAAAGCAAGTTATACTGCCTCACCAAAGCCCTATGATATATTGATTCCACTCACAAAAGGACCTGGTAAATTAATAAAGATTTCCTATGATAAAAAAGAAAAGCTCAAAGAAGTTTCGAACAAAGTGTATAAGTTTGTTTTCGAAAAATCGCTGTGGTTAACACCTACTTATCTCCCTGATGAGGAGAAACTTTCTGCTTTTCAGGTTTATGATTTTTTCTCAACTCTGAACATAAATAGCGTTAGCATCGAACCTAAAAAAGCTCAGGGCCTTTATGGATTCTTCTTTGAACTTTCGGCAGATATTCTAAAGCGAAATGATATGAATGAATATCACGCTCTTAAAACTTCGGTGCTCATGCTTGATGAATTATTTGAACGTATTCTCAAAAAGAAATCTCCTCAGCCCGAGATCAATGAAGTGAAGGAAAAGTTGCACAAAAATTTCAAAGATCTCAAGACCGCAATTGAAGGAAGAAATTTAAGTTTCTTTGGTTTGGAACAGACTATTTGAGGAATGTATTTTGACTATTTTTGATTCGGTCATTTACGGAATGATTCAAGGCCTTTCTGAGTTTCTCCCTGTTAGTAGCAGTGGGCACCTCGCTTTGTTACCACATCTCATGAAGATCCAGGATCCAGGTGTGGTCTTTGATTTGATGATGCATTTTGGAACTGCCCTTGCCGTTATCCTTTATTTTCGGTCCGACCTCATTGGGTATGCAAAAACTCTTTCCTTAAATCTTGTTCAATTAAAGACTGGTAACGAGAATGAGTGGTTTATTCGCAATTTCGCATTCTCAACCATCGTGAGTGTTATTTTCATTGTTCTCTTCATGCCAGTGGCAAAACTCGCTCGGGACCCTTGGTTTATCATCATTAACCTTTCTTTTTTTGGTGTTCTTTTATGGATATCAGATCTTGTCAATCACAAGCGGGCCAATCATCTTGATCGTCCCATGAATTTTCAGATGCAGTGGTTGATCGCGGGTATGATTGGAGCTTCACAGGCTCTGGCGATCTTTCCGGGTGTGAGCCGATCGGGGATCACCCTGACGGTCGCCTTGCTTTTTGGGATGAAGAGGAAAGAAGCTGGAGCTTATTCATTTCTCCTCTCACTACCTATAATCCTTGCCGGTATTCTAAAAGAGCTTCCTCATTTAAAAGATTCTCCGACTCATCCAGATACGATCGTTCTTCTCACGGGTGTTGTAACTTCATTCTTTGTGGGTTGGTTAACGATTCACTTTTTCATGAGATTGATCTCAAAAATACAGCTCGTCTATTTTTCCATTTACCGAGTTCTACTGGCCGTTGTTGTTTATTTTGTCGTTCTCTAATTATTGGCCGAAACCTGGCGGAACACAGTAGACGTGATTATTCCATTTCACACCAGCATCATAGATAGAACCGACTGAGCCAGTTTCAGCATTATTATCTACAGCGTCGGTGCGGTAGTTAAAACGTCTCACGGTTGAGAGTTGATCCGCTGGTTTATAGCCGCCATTCAATAGAGGAATAGGAAGCTTGTGAATCGCAACACCAGTCATGGACGTCCCTGAACAACAGAGATTTTTCTGGGCCACCATGAGCTTCACCTGAGCCGCATCTTTAATGTATCCAGTCGCCGAATCATAAGCTGAGTCTGAAAGTCCGCGCCCTTCAGAAGAGACGTAACGATTAAGATACACCGTCACATCCGTAAAGTCCGGCAAACAGCAACGAAGGGGACCGTTCACATTAGCGAGGTTTCCGGTACAACACTGAGATGCGGAGGTCGTACTCGGAACTTCCTGGTTTGAAGGGATACAACAGTTAAACTCACTTTCAGAAAAAATCTTCTTGAGTCCACCACCAGTCATGTCAAATTTAGAGTACGAGGCAGCAGAGTAGTAACGATTGAGAGAACCATCTTTAAAGTCGGCCAGGAGATCGGTGACTGGAGTAGTGACAAAAGTCTGGCTCGCATCTCCGACTTTGATCGAGGCCATCGGAAGATTCGTGGCCTGGGTATTTTGATTGTCATCTACGAGCTGGTGAATCTCATCATCAGTTTTAACCGCGACCTGAGGGATGCCGATTAATTCTAAAGAGCCGGCCCATGTTAAATATTTGTCTTCTTCAGCCGGAGTAATGGAGCGGATTTCACAAGATGCATTGGCATAATTATCAGGGTCACACTCAAAGGCGTTATCCGTGACGATGTTAGTTGTTTGCTGGTTCCACGTAATATTTTTGAAAACACCTTTATCAAGAGTCTGAGTCTTGCTCTTTGCAAAGGCATGACCTCCGCCATTTTCAGAAGCAAAACTTCGCACCCAATTCTGGGTACAGCAAGTTCTTTGGTTCACAGTATCAAGAGTCTTGAATTGAGATTGGATTTTATTCCAACGACTGGAAAAATCCGTCGCAACAAGAGAGAGGGCATAGGACTTAGTCGTGGAAACTTGAGCGACGTCACAGGTTACTTTATCAAAAGTCGTGTTCACTCGCGAATATCGGTTGAAAGAATTTACAGGCGAATTCACTCCGGCAACTCTTACCGTGTCCACGTCGCACCAGCGATGATTGGTATTATCCGTCTGAGTAAAGACTGTCATCGTGTTGCCAATATCACGGCAGCAAACATTTTTCTTGGGATCAAAAGTAGGATTTAAGACACCTGGGGCGGTATATTTGAATGCTGGGTTTCCGCAAATGAGTTCTTCTCCCCAGTATTTCACTTCAGCTGCATTTAGGAGTGTGGAGAGATCTGACGATTTAACTTTAGTTGCAATGGTCTTTGAGGGAGCGCATTCGAAATCACTAAAGCAACTTGCCCCGGGAGCTCTCAGGCACATATTCCTTTGGTATCCAATCGCCGAGATTTTACTCCCGGCGGTAGAGCTAAATATTCCCAAAGCAGTAAGAGGGGATAAATCTAAGAGGTTAGAAGATAAGTTTTGTGAAATGGAATATTGGGTAAGCACAGGATCATTCAATGCCAGATCATAATTCTGCATCGAAAGCCCTGAGGCATCCACAGCAGGACAGGCATTCATGTAATTTGCATTCTGCAGACCTGACATCGTAGGACCTGCCCCCATTATTTTATCTGAGGAGTCAGTGCGTGTTGAAGGTGTTCTCGAGTTCAGATCAAAAAGACTCGTTGAGCTTGCGACGTCTTTACCAGGAATACAAACCGAGAGAACATTATTTGAAGATAAACTTGTCGTCGCGGCCACAGGCGCCGTTTTTGTTCCGTAGAAATCGAAAGGACGGCCAAGAATTCTTGCTCCAAGGCCCACGAGATCTGAATCCACACTCGCGGCCGCTGCAGAGTTTTGAGCAAGCGGAGTATTCGCGAAGCGAGAAATTCGATCATTAAATTTAGCGCCACTCGTGAGCGGCACACAGGCATTATTAAAAGAGCAGGTGAGTGTTCCGAGGATGGAAGATCCATTAAATGTTGTTCCCGATGCTGAGGCCAGATTATTTAAACATGGAGCTCCACGTCCGCGATACACGCATCTTTTGGCCTGGCCACTTGTTCCACCAACAATCGAAGCGAGAGTTTTTGTGATAGAGCCAACTGTCTCTGCGCCATTAGCATCGAACTGAGGAACACTCGTTAAAAGGCCAGAGATGTTTTGGCAGGTGTAATCATATCCAAGCTGACTGAAACAATCTTTATCATTTGAACAGTAGTGGGACTTCTGGCATTCAGCCCCGTCAGTTGCTGAGTCAAGAGTTGGAACGGTTGTGTTTCCGACGGCCTCTGAAACTGAAACGCTAAAATTGGTATCAACGCTCACATCACCATAGTATGCATTTACGGCCAGAAAAAGTTTTGAAGTTGCAGCTTTAATTTGTCTTTGATTTCCAATTGAGAACCACGTGACTCCGTCAAATGAACCAATCAATGAACCGTAATCAAATCCATACCAGTCACGTGAGTATCCATTAGCGAAAAGAAAGTGTTGTCCAGAGAGCCTCATTTGTCTCTGGGCCTGGGCCGTGGCACCAGTGGTGTGAGTCCAAGGGATCATGGTTGCTGGTACAAAACAAGCGCGCCCAAAAAGCAGGTCATCGCTACGATAAAGAGACGTGCTGTTTATTCGAGTGCTGCTATAGGCATCAGGAGTGTAGCCCCCTCCCATGCCTTTAATGTTTTGAGGGAAGATTTTTTGAAGACTACTGTAATAATCAGTTCCGCAGGTCGTACAACCTGAGAATGATCCCGAATTCGTATAAATGTTGTAAAGTTGGTTTTTCTTAACCGACACCAGCTTTGCTGGTTTTGCGACGAAGGATCCAGTTGTTGCAAAAGAGCCATAAATTTCGTTGAAGCCCGTGAACGTTGAAACGTTAGAGGGCTTAAGGACATCATTATTTAAGTAACTAAAGGCGGTCATTTCCTGAGCGGGAGCACCAGATGTACTTTCATCATAACTCACACCATTCACATCATAGTACCGATGAGGAACATTTTTATTCGAAACATAAACAGTTTGGTTTGCTGGAGGAGTTGTCGCCACGGCCGTTGGATAAACACACTCGTAATTGACAAGTGATCCAGACGAATTGAGCTGAGGAGTAAGGTTACATTTATCATTCGTACCACAAACGCACATTGTATTCACCGCGGCCTGAGCTGCACCTCTGAGACCAAAAAGGGAAGACACATTACTCGTCACAAAATAGGTAATCTCGACTTGCTGATTTTGGTAAAGAGGGTAACTAGCCGAAAAAATAATTCGATTAGGACCCGTGGCCTTGGACCAGGTTGTTGTATCCTCGGGTACGACAATCCCACCAATCTTCACGACAAGACTCGCTCCAGATGAGGTATCAGCGTAAGCCGGCAAGGTGAAAGTTTTAGAGCTATTGTGCCACATTGTAGAGAGCGTATCTGTCGATCCCTGAACAAAGGTCTTAATACATTTAGCGAGTGTCGTTCCCACTTTTACGCACGATCCGTCCACTTTGTATGTCAGATACAAATTATCATCTTTTGCATTTGAGGGAAGAGTGGCGGTGATATTTACACTTTGGGTAGAAGTCAGGTTGTCATTGTTGGTTCCACTAATGAAACTTGCATTAACGATAGGAGGATTCTTCAAATCATAAAGAGTTGATCCACCGTAAACGATCTTAACAATATTATTTGCATACTCGCCGGTGTAGTTAGGATTGAGGGCCGAGAAGTTAATATCGTCGTTGTAGCCCAGGCTCGATGCTGAGAAAGTTCCAGGGATAGAAGCCGATGCACCTGGAAACTTGACGGTACAATAGGAAAATTCACCGTCTACTTTATTTAAGCACTGGTAGAGCTGAGTGTATTCCATGATTCGAACTGAAGCCTCATACGCGGCCTGCTCGCTCGTAATCCCACCATTATTTCCCGCGGTCGTCGATCCGGAACTACTAGGGCACACGTAATAGAATTGCGGATATAAAACATAGCGACTTGGGTTCACACGAACGTCTTCTTGAGCTGATGTGAAGCCTGCTGCTGTTAAGGCCGAGGCCCTTACGGCACCATCTTTTGAACAGACTCCATCGAGGCAACAATCAAACCCGCGGGCCTTGCAGGAAGTATCTTCCACGCAGCTCGATCCACCTGAGGTTAGTGTTGCAGAGATACTTAATGTCAAAGCACCCATTGAGATCGTCGGGACTTCTTGACCATTAACAAAGAAGAGATGAATCGCAGAACTTTTTACTGAAGAACTACAGTTTGTGCATAATTGATTCAGGCTGAAACTCGCACTAGGAGAACTCGCCCCAGTGAATAAGCCATTAGTGAGATTGTAGTTTAAGCAATCATTTTGGTTGGCCGTATCGTTATTCGGTTCCGCGAGGAGAAAAAACTCTGTCGTCTTCGCTACGACATCAGTGAAGGAGTTTGGTTTCGCTGAAATAATCAGGAAGCGGTCCTGGCCCGAGGTATAATTATACTTAGCAACGATACAAAATTTTGTTGTGTTAGGTAATTTTCTTACATACTGAGAAAGAGCGAGCCCGCGAATCATGAACGAATCAGAAAAATTCAGAGGCAGAGACAGGTCACCCTGAGTTTGCACTGAGCTTTGTTGAATGAATGTGCCAGATAATGGATAGGCCGGTTCAGAGTAGGATGAATTGTTGGTGTTTCCGGTATTGGCATTGGTTGAATCTCCAATCCCTACGCGAGAACTTGTCGGTGTGCATGAAACGATGGCCAGCAAAAATGCCAGTGCAATAAATGAAGCTTTGAATGGTTTCAAAAATATCGAGTTCAACATCCGTGTCGTCCCTCTTTGGTTAACTATCGGAATTTCGTGAAAATGATCTGAGGAAATTATCTTTTATAGGGATCATAATAGTCGAGCGGATTTAGTCATTAAAGAAGGCCTTCTAAATTCCTGAAATAGGGTTCTCGAAGGAGATTTCGTACTCTTTGTTACGATCTGGCACCGGCAAAATTTTCCAATTGTTCAAGCAGAGTGAAAAGCGCCACTTGAGAAAATCGATTTTTTAAGACTTCTCGGTCTCCATAAAACTGTAAACGAACGGCATCGGAAAATTGAACAGTCGAGTACCCCACGCAAACTGTCCCCACTGGCTTATCAACAGAGCCCCCGAGAGGTCCTGCAATACCGGAAACGGAAATCGCCACATCGAGATCCATTTTTTCTCGAAGTCCTTGAGCCATCTCTTTTGCCACTTCAACACTGACTGCTCCAAAGTTTTCTATTGTTTTATGATCCACACTAAGAAAATCTTCCTTCACCGAATTGTCATAGGAAACAACTGATCCCATGAAGACGGCACTGGCCCCAGAGACGTTGGTGATGCGATGAGAACAGAGGCCTCCAGTGCAGGACTCAGCAAAACCGAAGCGTAATTTCTTTTTAGTCGCGACATCGACAATCAGCTCTTCAACCGACTCGATTCCGGTGTGCCAAACATGCTCCCAAACGGGAGAGTTTTTCATGATCTCAATGATGGCGGTTTTCTTTGTTTCTAATTCGGCATCGCTTTGAGCACGAAACTTTATCCCTACATCCACTCCAAAAAGAATCGGAAGCGAACTCACATCTCCAAACTCCGAAAGTTTTCTCCACAGATCCTTGTCCACTTCACCAAAAATTTTTTCTTCAGGAACTTTTTTTGTTCGAAAATTTAAGGACCCGATAAATGAATGCCCGTCAATCAAGGGGCTCGTTAACCGCAAGAAATGGTCTTCCATCATGACTTTAAATTCGCGGGGAACTCCTGGGGCGGACAATAAATATTTACCCTGGTAGTCAGCAAAAAATCCCGGTGCAAATCCCGTGGAGTTATTAAGGGGGACAAAGCCCTCGGGGAGCAGAGAATATCCATGCTCTCTTCCCGGATATGGTCGATTAAATCGAGCATAATTATTTTCTGACACCTTCATTGCGTCTTCAGAAAATGAAATTTTTCTGCCCATAAAACTTGCGATGGTCTCTTTCGTCACATCATCTAAAGTTGGACCTAGACCACCGGAAGTCACCACCACATCACAAGCATCAAAGAGAGTTTTAAGTCCCAAATGGATAGACTCTTCAGAGTCTTTGACCGTTAAGACGAGAGAGAGCTCGAGGTGATTTTTTCTCAAAAACTCGGATAGAAACTTCGTATTAAGATCCGTGATTTTACCGTCTAGGATTTCGTTTCCGATGATGAGCATGCCAATTTTCATGGATGTATCTTACAAACGAATGATTTGATTTCCAATACTGCATGATGTAATAGAAGAGAATAATGCCTAAGAAGTATCAATTCGAGCTTCCCTTTGATGTGGATCTCGATAAACATGTAAAAAAAGTCTATCCGGAGATCCGGGAATTTCGAACCCTTTCGAAGAGTCTTGATGCGCGTGGTGCTCCACGAGGCAAAAAACCAATTTATCTCTACATTCTAGATGCCCTTATAACGAAAGATGATCAATATCCTCCTCCGGAAATGCTGCCGCAGTTTCCTCCACTAAAGCACAGACCGATTATCATCGGCGCAGGTCCGGGTGGATTATTTTGTGCTGTTCGTTTGGCCGAATATGGCGTTCCAAGTCTCATTTTTGAGCGCGGGGACCAAGCTTCAAAGCGTATGTTAAAGATCGCTAAATTTTGGCGCTACGGAGAATTCGATGAAGAAACAAACGTCTGCTACGGCGAAGGCGGAGCAGGTTTATTCTCAGACGGAAAACTCATTACAAGAATTAAATCGGAACTCGTCTCTTACGTGATGGAAAAATTTGTCATGTTTGGGGCACCACCTGAAACAGCTTACGAATCCAACCCCCACTTAGGTTCAAATAAAATCAGAGTCATCATCACGCAGATTTCAAACTGGCTCCGAAGCAAGAATTGCGAAATCATCTACAACGCAAAGATCACAGAAATCTTGGTGGATGGAGAACGGGCCGTCGGTGTAAAGCTTGAAGATGGTCGCGTTTTTCACTCTGATCACGTGGTTTTGGCGACGGGCCACTCGGCACAGGATCTGTACCAACATTTAGAAAACATAAAAGTCGCGATGAAGCCCAAAGATTTCGCGGTCGGTGTTCGCATTGAGCATCCTCGCCGCATGATCGATGCTCTTCAACACGGGAAATTTTCTGAGGCCTGTGAAATGGGTTCGGCCCGTTATCGCCTGAGTTATCATGACAAATGGACCGATCACGGCGTTTATAGCTTTTGCATGTGCCCAGGTGGTTATGTCCTTTCATCCGGAACTGAGGCCAATGGAATTGTCGTCAACGGCATGAGTAACTACGCCCGCAACTCACCGTGGTCAAATTCTGCGATCGTCGTTTCTGTTAAAGTTGAAAAAGACATCGAGGACCGGGACATGATGGCAGGTTTACGCTTTCAGCATGAAATTGAACAAAAGGCTTATGCTCTTTCAAAAGAAAAGGCCACTGGCCGCGAATTACCCGCGATGACGGTCAAAGAATTTATGGATGGGAAGTTAAATCATCGTCCTCTTCCAAAAACCTCGGCACCATCGGGTTTATTTAAAACCGATCTCCATGAAATTTTCCCAGCATTTATTATTGAAAACTTAAAGAAGGGCCTGAGCGAATTTAATCGTGATCTTCCAGGATTTATCAGCGATGAAGCCGTTTTGATAGCTCCAGAAACTCGAACTTCCGCACCCTTAACGATTCTTCGGGACAAAAAATCTCTGGTTTCACTTTCCCATAGTGGTCTATATCCCTGCGGTGAGGGTGCAGGTTATGCCGGCGGGATTACTTCGGCCGCTGTCGATGGCGTAAAATGCGCCCTGAGTATTCTTCAACATGAGGGATATTTACCGCAAGTTTAACTCGTCAAAAAGCACCGTTTCCATTAATGTCACTTCATTCAAAAAGACCAAAGGTAATCAAGCATGAATTTAAAGAACATTGCTATCGTAGCTCACGTCGATCACGGGAAAACAACCCTCGTCGATCAACTCTTAAGACAATCTGGCCTTTTCTCGGCCCATGAAGCTCTCACTGAGCGCGTGATGGATTCTGGCGATCTTGAAAAAGAACGCGGGATCACAATTAAAGCTAAAAACTGTTCGATTAACTGGAAAGGCACAAAAATTAACCTTCTCGATACTCCCGGACACGCCGATTTTGGTGGAGAAGTGGAACGTTCTTTGATGATGGTTGATGGAATTCTCCTTCTCGTTGATGCCTCTGAGGGTCCTCTTCCTCAGACTCGTTTCGTTCTTGGTAAGGCACTTGCTCAAGGAATCCGCGTTGCGGTTTTCATCAACAAGGTTGACCGCGCCGATGAACGTATTGATGAAGTAAAAAATGAAGTTGAAGATCTTTTGCTTGAGCTCGCAACGATGGCCGGTAATGAAGAACTCGATATGGATATCGCATTCTATTACGGCTCGGGTCGTACAGGTTACGCTTCAACAGATAAGAATGCTCGCGAAGGGTCTTTGACTCCGATGCTTGATTTCTTGGTGAGTGATTACTATCCACCTCCGAAAGTTGATAAAGATGGCCCGGCACAACTTCTTGTGACGAACCTTTCTTACTCAAATTACCTCGGTGCTTTGATGGTTGGTCGAATTCAGCGTGGCGTGATCCAAAACAACAAACAGTTGATGTGGATTGGCCGCGATGACAAACCTAAAACATTTAAGGTTACCTCTCTTCAAATTTTTTCTGGTCTTGGTATGGCGATTGTTGATTCAGCTGAAGCTGGAGAAATCGTCATTATTTCTGGATTCGAAAACGGGGACATCGGGGACACCCTCTGTGCTCCTGATAAACCTGAAGTTCTTCCACGTATTGAAGTAGAACCACCTACAGTATCAGTTCAGGTTTCTGTTAATACGGGACCTCTATCTGGTCGTGAAGGGGAGTATCTCACTTCTCGCCGTTTGGAAGAGTTTTTGATCGATGCTATTCGCAAAAACGTTTCACTTAAATACACCAACACTGATGATCCGAAAGTGTTCATCCTAAAAGCTCGTGGAGAGTTGCAAGTTGCTGTTGTATTCGAAGAAATTCGTCGTGAAGGGTTTGAGCTTATGATTGCTCGACCGCAAGTTATTACGAAAGAAGTTGATGGCGTCTTGATGGAACCATTTGAGCGCGTCGTTCTCGACGTTCCAAATGAATCGACTGGTGCAATCACAGAAAAAATGGCGATTCGGAAAGGTAAGATGGAGGCCATGTCTCCTTTCGGTGAAGGCCGCACTCGAATGGAATTTACTGTTCCATCACGTGGACTCATTGGTTACCGTTCAACGTTCTTGACCGACACTAAAGGCCAGGGACTCATGTCATCTTACTTCGTTGGTTACGAGCCGTTCGTAGGAAAAATGCTCGCCCGTCAAAACGGTGCTCTCATTTCCGATCGTACGGGTAAAATTACTCCTTACGCTCTCTTCAACCTTCTCGCCTCTGGAAGACAATTTGTTCTTCCGGGTGAAACGTCTTACGAAGGTCAGGTTGTTGGTGAGCACACACGGCCAAACGACTTGAACATCAACGTTTGCCGCGAAAAACATTTGACCTCTGTTCGTACTGCTGGAAAAGATGAAAACATTATTCTTCCACCAATCCCGCACAGAACTCTGGACTGGGCGCTGGACTGGATTGATGAAGATGAATGGGTTGAAGTCACTCCACAAAGTATCCGAGTCCGCAAAAAAGAACTCGTCACAACAAAACGTTCGGTCATTCGATAGTAAAATCAGGGAGGTCTATGACCTCCCTTTTTTTTGCCTAAATATCAGACATCTTTAGAGACACTTAAATATTTCCACCACATTAACTTGCTATAATTTATAAGAGTAATTCAAGGAGGATTCTATGATCACATTTCTCATCTTGACCGGACTGGGCGTTGGGATTTATCTCGGCATTAGTCGCAAAAATTCAAATACATCTCTTCCAAAGTAGGTTTTATGAAAATCTTTATCTTTTCTACACTCATCCTAGGATTCGTCGCCATGAATGCCAAAGGTGTAACAAGCTATGCTCCGAATGATGGAATGAATTCGCCTGGAACATTTAATTCCAAGAGCACAACAGCAACAAGATCAAGCGATAAGGCGGGAATGCAAATTCCGATAGGAGAAGATCAGGTTAGCCCGCAGAAAATGAACTCATCTCCCAATCCCGCTCCTACCAATGATGAGATTGGGGACTCTTCCTACGGCGAAACGATTGTAAAACCCTTTAAACAGTCTCAGGAAGCCAAACCAAATAAAAAGACCCTACCAAAACAGTAGAGTTTAAGTTTTAGTCCTTCACCGTCGATAAGACAGTTGGAGGACCTTATGAAAATTTCTTATCTCACGATCGCTCTTTTGCTCACTTTCGCTGCCTGGTCAAAGACTGAAGTAAAAGACTTCAATAAAGTTCTCCTCAACGCCGTTGAAAAAGACGTCAAAGATGAACACAATGATAAGTTTCGTAAAGTAGGAAGGGGTCCGGCCTCAGTTGAAGAAGATGTGCAAGAAGATCGCTTTGTTGATGATACTAAAAAAATAGATAGATCAAATTTCCGCCAGATCGGTGGGCCAAGTAAATGGTGAGAGATTTTACCTCTCACCATATTCATCATCTTATTTAAGAAGTTTACCCAAGAAATCCACAGGGATCGGAAAGAATGTTGTGGAGCTGTTATTTGATCCTGCAATTTCTCTCATCGTTTCTAAGAAACGAAGAGTAATCGCGTCCTTCTGTTCTCCTAACACCTGCGCAGCTTCAGCAAGTTTCTTCGAGGCCTCAAACTCGCCCTGAGCAGAAATAATCTTCGCCCGCTTCTCACGTTCGGCTTCAGCTTGCTTCGCCATTGCCCTTTGCATTTCTACCGGAAGATCGATGGCCTTAACCTCAACGTTTGTAACCTTGATTCCCCAAGGTTCAGTAAGTTCATCTAGAATTTCCTGAAGACGAACATTGATCTTGTCTCTATGAGCGATGATGTCATCGAGTTCATACTGTCCAACCACTGAGCGCAATGTCGTCTGCGCAATTTGGGCTGTCGCCTGGTAGTAGTTTTCAACAGTAATGATCGCAAATTCGGGATTACTTACCTTGAAATAAACCACGCCGTTAACCTTGAGAGTGACGTTATCTTTCGAGATGATGTCCTGAGAGGGAACGTCCATCGTCACGAGACGGAGATCAACCTTCGTCATCTTTTCAATCCCAGGAATGAGGATGATGAGACCGGGGCCTCTGACTCCTGAGAATTTTCCGAGACGAAAGATCACTCCTCGCTCGTATTCATTTAAAATCTTAAATGTGCTGAAGAGGATCAGCCCGGCGAAAATTAAAAAAGGCAAAAACATCATGATAAACTCCTTATCTTCTTTTGATTTGAACTAAAAGTTTTTTAGGGTCGACTTTTTCGACCAAGATTTCTTCATTGATCATGAGTTCATCCACGGAAGTTGCATTCCAGATTTCTCCTCTCACTTTCACTTGATAAATATTTTCCTTTTTTGACATCACGATCCCCGCTGCATTTTCAGGTAGGAAAAAATTTTTGCCGATTTGAGGTTTTTTCTTTTCACGCCAAAGGTAAATAAACATGCAACCAATCGCGGTTAAAACTCCGGCCAAGGCCGAATAAATAATTGAGTATTGAACGGAAATAAAACCCGAATGATGTTGAAATAAAAAAAGGGATCCGAGTCCGAAGAAGATGACTCCTCCGATGAAGAGGGCACCATAGCTTGTGACGTAAAGCTCGACGATGAAAAGAAAGAGTCCAATTATCATCATGCCGAATGCCCCCCAGTCGAGCGGTAAAACCTGGAATGCCATTCCCGATATCAGCATAAGGCAAAAGCCCACGGCGCCGGCGATGTAGCCCCCTGGTGCCTGAAACTCGAAGAAGACCAATGCCATTCCGATTAAAAAAAGAATGTAAGCAGTATTCGGATTGGAAAGATTATCAAGAATCTTTTGAGCAGAGCTTGGTTCATAGCTTTTCGAAGTGAGAGCATCTGAAAAATGAATTTTTGTCATCTTCCCATGAAACTTGAACTCACGGTCCTTCAAGAGCCCTACGATCTCTTTTTGGTTGACCGCAATTCCATCAATGATTTTTTCATTAAGGGCTTCCTGAGCTGTGTAGGATTCAGCTTTTTCCACCATCAACTCAAACGGATGTCCTGGACGATTTCTTTCAAGTGATAGTGATCTCACAAGTGACTTTAGATCATTCATTGCCTTTCTTCGACCATCACTCTCTTTGAGGTCCCCGTTAACTCCGACCGGTGTCGCAGCACCCATAATCGTTCCCGGTGCCATGAGGATAAAATGGGCACCCGAAGCAATGATGGCCCCAGCACTAGCGGCACTCGCACTTTCCGGTGTGATCCAGATTGCCACGGGATTTTTATCCTGGGCCATCATTGAGATAATTTCTTTAGTCGTTGAAACGAGTCCACCCGGGGTATTCATCTTGATGATGATTAAAGAGTGTTCGGGTACTTTTTTAAACTGTGTTGAGAGATAGTCATAAGTGGCCGGAGTGATGGCCGACTGAATTTGAAAGTAGCTCATCTCATGAATAAGAAAATCTTGTGTGAGAGCAAGGTTTGGTAAAACTCCCAAGACAAGGGGGAGTAGTTGAATTAGAATTGAACGATTCATAGGGTAAGGGTATTGAAAAAAGGTCGACCATGGCAACGCAAAAATTCACTTTCTATCAGGCAGCCATTCTCAATCCATTAGACGATAAAAAATGTGATTATCTTCATGAAGGGATGCTCGTCGTGCGGGGCAAGGGAGGGACTTCTACTATTGCAGACGTTCTGCCACTAGACATTGCGAAAAAAAAATACGCGAAAATGATAACCAAAAAAAACACGTTCATTTATAAAAATTCTGTGATTATGCCCGGCTTCTATGACATGCACTTTCATTGGGTCCAGGATGATGTTCGTCAAATGCCAAAAGATTCTCTTCTCACCTGGCTTGAGAAATATACTTTCCCGACTGAGATACGGTATGGAAAAAAAGCCTATGCACAGAAGAAGGCGAAAGAGTTTTTTCGTAAGCTTGAAAAATCGGGAACACTCGGTGGTGCATGCTACAGTTCTATTCATGAGCACGCTGTGGAAGCTGCGATGAAGGAAGTTACTGGTGATTTTGTGATCGGTAACGTGATCATGAATATGAATTCTCCGAAAGATCTGACTCAATCTGAGGAGGAATCAATTGGCCTGACAAAGAGACTCTTAAAAAAATTTGGAAAACGTCACGCTTTCACTCCCAGATTTGCGATCACCACGACTCCTAAAGTGATGAGCGAAGGGTCTAGGCTCGCCGATAAAGCAAAATCTTTCAAGCAAACACATCTCTCTGAAACTCCCCAGGAGATCGATTTTGTTCTCTCGCTCTATAGGGCAATTCCGGGTTTTGAAAAGGTCTCTTCTTATACTGAGATTTACGAAAAAACGGGAATGTTAGGTCCTCGTTCATTAATGGGACATGGCATTCATCTATCCGCCAAAGAATTGAAAACTCTTCATAAGACTTCAACGTCTGTCATTCATTGCCCAACTTCCAACGCTCCCATCGAAGAACAGGGGTTGGGGTCAGGTCTATTTGATTTTAGAAAAATCGAGAAAGCAAAAGTTCGCTGGGCCCTGGGCTCAGACATTGGGGGAGGGCCTTATCTTTCTATGTTTGATGTCATGAGAAGTTTCGTAGACCAAAATAAATCGATAGGTGTGAAGGAAGCTACCTTTGTGAAGGCCCTCTACCGTGCCACTCTGGCAGGAGCTGAGATTCTTGGTCTTGGGAAAAAATGCGGAAACCTTGTAAAAGGAAAAAAAGCGAATTTTATTGTCGTGCCTATGGGCCTGAAATCTGACACTGCTGAAGAAGTTTTAAACAATCTGATTCATCCTTTGAGAAAAAAGCGTGACCGTTATGATTCTCTTGTTAAGTCTGCCTATTTTCAGGGCGAAAAAATCTCTTAACCTTTATTCGACATTTATTTTTGCCAAAAGCTGTCTAATGTCTAGACGGCCACGACTTTTGCAACTTTACACTATCGTCTCAATATCTTGAAACCAATGCGTAAACCTTAATCTAGGAAAATTTACGAAGGATAATAGATGAAGAAGATATTAACGAGGAGCTAATGATGTCCCCTAAGACAAAGATCCTTTACATAGATGACGAGACGGATCTCCTTGATCTCGCAGCTTCATTTTTTGAAGAGGAAAACATCCCCATCCATACTTGCACACACCTGCAGGGTGCCCTCGAGATGGTTAGAAGCAACGATTACGATCTCATTATTACAGACGTAAGGATGCCTACAGGAAATGGTTTTGAACTCCTCAGCACCATACGTAAAGAAGGACATTTCAAGGGCAAGGTCATCATGGTGACTGGAAATGTTGATACGGTAAACGACGCCAACACTCATGGCTTTGACAAGGTTCTCTTTAAGCCACTTCGTTTTCAAGAACTGATCGATCAGGTCAAAACTCTTCTCAAGTTATAAGTCGAGCTCTAAGATCACAGGGCAGTGGTCGGAGCCTTTGACCAAAGGTTGAATCGTGGCCGATTTCACAAAGGGTACAAGCTCAGGGCTGATAAAGAAATAATCAATTCTCCATCCAATGTTCCTGTCCCTCGCTCCATAGAAATTACTCCACCATGTGTATTGTCCTGTTTCTCCAGGATGCAAATGCCGAAAGATATCAACCCAACCTGCCTTAACGAATTTATCCATCCACTCGCGCTCGAGAGGGAGAAACCCTGTCGTATTTTTATTTGATTTTGGGTTCGCAAGATCAATCTCTGTATGAGCAATATTGTAGTCACCGGTGATGATGACGGGCTTTTTCTTCTTCAATGTATTTATTCTCTTGAGGATGAGATCGCAGAATTCCATCTTGAAGGGGACTCTCTTGTGGTCGCGCTGACCGTTTGGGAAATAACAATTTAGCAAATAAAATTTTTCAAATTCGTGAATTAGAACTCGTCCTTCATCGTCGTATTCACTCTGGTTGACTTTTTTAGTGTCAAGGATTTTTTCCCGAGAAAAAGTTGCAACACCCGAGTAGCCTTTCTTAACCGCGGAACTATGGAAAACTTCGTGTTCCTCCATTTCCATGAGTTGTTGAGGGAATTGTGTAATGTCTGCTTTAGTTTCCTGTAGGCATAGGATATCTGGTGATTCCCGAGTGAACCATTCTAGAAATCCTTTGTTATACACAGAGCGTATACCGTTAACGTTCCACGAAATGAGCTTCATAAAATATTTTCCTAGATGTTTTAAAATTCAAAATGCCGATAAGATGAATAATAAATTTTTTGTGAATGGTGAATGACATTCTAAAAAAAATGACTATTATTTTCAATCTCGCCCCAACCCTGACGGAGAACACATGCGTTGCTTTAAGAACATTGCTCAACTTATTCGAACAAGAAGAATGAATCACCCAAAACAATTCTCACAATCAGAATTATCACATCTCCTTGGCTACAAAAATGGTCAGTTCATCTCCAACGTTGAACGAGCACTTTGTAATATTCCTTTGAAGATGCTCCGTAAAGTTTCTGAGGTCCTCGACATTCCTTCGGAAGATTTAAAGGCCGCTATTTTGAGAGATCAAGAAGAGACGTTGAACAACTACCTCTATAACCTGAAGACAACGAAGAAAGAAAAAACGACGACAGAAGTGACGGCAACGGCCCATGCTCCAATCTATGGTGCAACTGGAACTGACGGAATCTAATTTTCAAATTTAAATGAATCATTAAACGGGCAGGCTTAGGTCTGCCCGTTTTGTTTTACACGCCCTGGCCTGCCCAGGTGAGTGTTTCAGCTCTCAGGCCTCATTCATCATTATGCCAAGGCTTCGGCGCCTTACGTGACCTCTAAAAGCCATTTAAAAAATTGATAAAATAAGGATGAAAATGAAAGCGAGAAGAAAGGGCTTACGCCTGCCCTTTCATTTTGAGATAGTCTTCAAAACTGCCCACAGATTCTTCAGTGTCGTCTTTGTATTCATCGAAAGCTTCTTTCTGAGATTCTTTAAAATGTGGATCTTCATTTTCATCAGGTTGAAAATCCGCTTTCGCGATCTCTTCGGGATTCCATCCACGATTATTTGAATAGGTCAGATCAGGTCTATACCGTTCTGTTTTACGCTTTTCCAAGGCCTCTCTTTGCCAAGGCTCTAAACTATCTTCAAAACGACGAAGATGTTCAATTGAATCTGAAAAATTCCGCTCAAGCCGGCGGAGTTGTCGATCATCAACTCTATTAAAGTAATCGTAATACTTTCTTCGAGTGATCAAGTGCTGCTCAAGAAGATTATCGTATTTCACTAAAACCTGATTCGTTGTGAGAACGCGACCACTGCGAGAGCGCGAACGATTTCCTCCACCCTGGCCTTGCTGTCTTGAACCCTGACCGTCATTAGGCCCACGCTGTTGGTTCGGATTTTGTCCCTGAGGTCTGGATTGCTGATTAGGATTTGCGTTTTGTGGTCTATCACCTTGAGGTCTGTTTGGGCCACCTTGTCCACCGCGACTCGGACGACGACGACGTCTTTGTCCACCATTTCCTCCAGAGCTGCCTTGGCCGCCTTGTGGTGGTGGACTAGAATTTGGATGGGATTCAGACACAAAAGCTCCTCAGAATTAAAAACTCTTTTAGTCTTAATACTATGCTCCAAGCTTAGAATTTGTCCAGTTGATCCGAATAATAGGTGAGAAAGATCTCTGTTTCCTCTATAATGATGAGCATATTCAACTGATTCTCATGGAGGAATTATATGGCCAGAAAAAGAGTCAAAGTCGCCGTTACTGGTGCTGCCGGACAAATCGGATATGCCCTGCTTTTCAGAATAGCTTCTGGACAGATGTTTGGAAATGAAACTGATGTCGAGCTTCAGTTGCTCGAGCTTGAGCCGGCCCTTCCTGCGCTGAAGGGTGTAGCGATGGAGCTTGAGGATTGCGCTTTCCCACTTCTAAAAAATATCGTTCTCACTTCTGATCTCAATACTGCATTTAAAGATGCGAACTGGGTTGTTTGCGTTGGTGCTGTTCCTCGTAAAGATGGAATGGAGAGGGCCGACCTTCTCAAAATCAATGGTGGGATTTTCACTGCACAAGCAAAAGCCGTCGAGAAATCTGCAGCAAGTGATGTGAGAGTTTTTGTTGTTGGTAACCCATGTAACACGAACGCCTTGATCGCGATGAATAACGCAAAAGGGATTCCAGCAGACAGATTCTTTGCAATGACTTCTCTCGACGAGAACCGTGCGAAGTCTCAACTTGCGATCAAAGCAGGGGTCGATATTACGACAGTTAAAAACATGACGATTTGGGGTAACCACTCTGCTTCTCAGTATCCAGATTTCTACAATGCTACAATTAACGGTAAGCCTGTTACGGATGTTATTTCTGATCTTGAATGGCTCAAAGGTGACTTTCTCAAGACAGTTCAACAACGAGGAGCCGCAATTATTAAAGCACGCGGTCTTTCTTCTGCTGCCTCAGCTGCGAACGCTGCAGTTGATGGTGTCCATAGACTTGTTATGGATACTGCCGCTGGCGAGACTTTTTCTATGTGTCTTGCCTCAAATGGTGAGTACGGTGTTGATAAAGGTCTTATCTTCTCTTACCCGTGCCGTGTTGAAGGTGGAAAACTTAAAGTCATCGAAGGCATCAAGCATAATGAGTTTGGAACTGAAAAGTTCAAAGCAACATTGGAAGAACTTCGTGGCGAAAGAGATGCCGTTAAGTCTTTAGGCCTCATTTAACGTTAATTTTCAGTCAAGGGCCCATTGCAGGTCATGCTTTGGGCCCTTTTTTCTTGTCAAAAAACAACACTTTCCCTATAAAAATCTAATGAGCAACACACAAGAAACAATTAAGCTTTCGGGATTTAATAATCTCACTAAAATTCTCTCGTTTAATTTCTACGATTTCAATATCGCAATGAATGAGCAGCAAAAGCAAGATTACATCAACTATATTCACACAAAATTCAGTGCGACTAATATTCGTGATATCGCCCGCAATATTTGTAAGATCATCGAAGCGAATATCTTGAAGGAAAGTATTCAGGATTATGATCCAGTTGGTGCTTCTACGATGACGTTGATGTCTGACTTAAAAGGCGGCAAGTGGGACGAGACAGTGACGACCCCGAATGCATCAGTCAAAATGCACTTAGATAAATCACACATCTGTACTCACACTTATCCAGATGCTTCAGACCCTGAGGGTATTTGTACTTTTCGCCTAGATATCGATGTTGCGACTTGCGGAGAGATCATTCCTCTTCGCGCGCTTAACTATATGTTCAGTGTGTTTGAATGTGACGTGGTTTATATTGATTATGTCGTTCGTGGTTACACTCGCCTTGATAACGGAAAGAAAATTTACAATGATCAATACTTCAATACGATTCAGGAGTTCATTGATCCTAAGATCCTTGAGCAGTACAAGTATCGCCAGGATATGAATCTTCCCAATGACAACATTTGGCAGACAAAACTCATGATCAGGTCTATGGGGCCTGATAATTATCTTCTTGATCCAAACGACCGTAACCATCCTGAAATTGACCACAAGATGGATCTTCTTCGCCAAGAGATGAAAGAAGTTTTTCACCTGAACTAGAAATCAACATCATTCATATCTTTTGGGGTTATGTGTTAATGGACATTTGACTTTGCTGGACTATCCTTCATAGAATCTGAGCATGAAAAAATTAATTCTTATCCTTTGTCTCTCCTCCCTAACAACACTTGCGTTTGCGAAAGACGATTTTCTGAGCCAGCAGGATCTGGATATAAAAACCGGGCACTATGAAGAGGCTATCTTCAAGACCGCTGAAAATTTAAAGGCAATCTTCGATCATTATAAAATTGCTCTTGGTCCTGGTTTCTACATCGTAAAACCGCTCGAGGTGGTGGGAACTAGATCAAATCCGGTTCTAAAAGGGATTTTAAAGAAGTGCATTTCTTTTATTTGTCATGATGTCGATCTCGATGCTTCTCTAACGATCACAAAAGTTCAGGGACCTTGTGATGTGAATTATTACCTCAAGGCCGATCTTTCTCGCTCTAGCTCTTTACTCACAGACATCTACGAATATTTCTCAACGACCGTTTGTGCTAAACGCACAGTCAGTGGTGCTCACATTACTTTGAGTTCAAGTGCTCATAGAGCAGGAACTTATATCGGTGGGCCCATTTCATCCAATATTCTAAGCTTTCTCGGACTTCAGATTGAGCCAATTAAGAACTCGCTCGAGACAGAGCTAAATAAAAATATCAAGATGATTGAAGGGAAGAACTAAAACCTTTCGGCCACAATTCCGAGATTTCGGGGCGAAGTTTCTTCATCAAAAAATTCTAAAAGCTCAGCTTTATATCCGCTCTCTTCTAGGTAGATGACTCGGTCAAGCAGGATATAAAGTTCAAGTAATCTTCCCATAGCATTTCGTAGATTTCCTGCAGACATCATCTTCCAGATAAGTTCTTGCCTCTCATGATTACTAAAGTAAGCGTTGAGTTCATCCAGGGTATGCTTCGATTTAAGATTGATCCTTCTGAACTGCTCTAAGACGTAGAAGCCAAAAGTCTCATCATAAAGTTTTGGCGAAGAATTTCCTAACGTCACAAGGCTCTTGAATCCGTACTCATCATGCAAAAGAAAATGAATGGCATATCGAAAGAGCTTCACCTTGAGTTTTAAGTCATAATCTTTATCATCCATTTTTCTATGCGCGCGAGCGGAGAGAGTCAAAGCGAAGTGACTCATTTCAATTTTATCATCCAGAGATTGAGCAAGCTTCGAGATGTTTTCACTACCTTCAATGTCCTCAAGCTTGTGATAGCAACATCCAAAATTAATCAGAGCAGGAATCTTATTTTTAACGCTCGCCTTGATCTGATCATTGGCGAGTTGGCCACAAGTATGAAGTCCAAGAGTCATGGTTCTAGCACCCAGCAAACGATTGAACGCCAGATCTTGAGCATCCACTTTGACTGGAATAAATTCTACCAGGTGATCAGGATTCTTTGCGAACTTCTTATTGCGCTCTTCTCCTGATTTTTGCATCACTGGGTCTAGGTCAAGACTCGTGACGTTCAACTTGTATTGATTCGTTAAGGCCTGAGCAAGGAGTCCGACTCCACCACCGATATCGAGGATTCGCTCGATTTTGTGATCTTGATAAACCTTATTCACAAGCGGAGCGAGGCGCTTCACTTCGTATTGTTTCTTCGGAATCATATATAGATAGGTAAAACGGTCTTCAGGCATAGGGGGAAGTTCCGGAGTGGATGGGAACTTAGATAGTTCTTCAATCTGCTCGTAGAACCGGATGAGACCTGGAATCTTAATATAATCGAAGACGTCTTTTTTCTCGATCCGAATCAAATCATTTTTGTCACGAAATTGCGCCATCTCTTCGACCCAGTCCGCAGGATAATCATCCAGAGGATCGGGATAAAGGAGCATGATTTCGTTTTGCCAAATTCTTTGATAAGCTAAAAGGAAATCGTGAATGGCGAGAAAGCGTTCCTGATAATTCATGAGAGCTCAAAGGTGTAACACAGCTTATGCGTAAGTTAAACAAGGTCGCCGTTTTCGGCATGGGAAAATCGGGAAAATCCGCTGTTGAACTAGCGAAGAATAAAGGTCTGGAGTTCTACGCGGTTAACAAAGGTCCAATCGAGACTTGGATTCATCTGGATGGACTGGATAAAATTCTCACCCCTTGCTACTGTTCATCTGAGGAAGATTTTGCGCGGCACTTTCATAAAATGGACGCCATCATACTTTCTCCGGGAATTCCTACCACGCACCCGGCCCTTGCCGAAGCCATCGCCAGAGGTGTGTTAATCATCTCTGAGATCGAATTTGCTTACCAATACTCTTCTGACATTCCGGTGATTGCGATCACGGGATCAAATGGAAAAACCACAACAACGACCATGATCACAGAGGCCTTAAGAAAGGCCGGTAAAAAAGTTTTCTGTGGAGGAAATATAGGGATTCCCTATTGTGAGCTTCCACTTTCCGGCGAGAAAGTTGACTTCGCGGTGATCGAGGTTTCTAGCTTCCAGTTAGAAACTATCCATGAATTTCATCCAAAGATTGGACTCATTTTAAATATCGTTCCGAATCACTCTGAGCGCTATGATCAGGTTCATGACTACGCGAAGGCGAAGTTTCGAATTCTCACTAATATGACTGCAGACGATTCACTTATTCTTGGGACGGAGAATTCTTATCTCTCTGATCTTGATTTTCACTCAGCAAAAAAACAGTTCTTCACGAAAGGTGATCTTCCGGTCGAATTTAAAAAGAACCTTGATTTTTCAAAAGCAAAAGTGCGAGGAGAACACAATGAGGCCAATTTCTATGCGGCCTATCTGACTCTCAAAACACTTGAGATTCCAAAACTAGATGCTCTTTTTCAAGAGTTCATCAATGAGTTCTCCGGAGTTGCGCACCGGCTGGAGTTTGTATTAACTAAGAATGATCTCAAGGTTTATAATGATGCAAAAAGTACGAATACACTCGCAACCAGTACGGCGATCAAAGCGTTTAAAGAATCTCGGGAGAACTTATATCTTATCCTCGGTGGAAAGCTTCGAAATGAAAATGATAGGTTCCTTGCCGATTTTCTGCCTTTTAAAAATCAAATCACAGAGATCTTCACCATTGGAGATGTGACGGAGAGATTATTTCAAGAATTTAAAAATGATTTTAAAGTTACAAGAGCAAAGGATATAGTGACTGTTTTGAGAATGACCAAAGAAAGAGAACTGAAAGGAAATTTGGTCTTTTCGCCGGCGTTTCCATCGCTTGATCAGTTTAAGAATTATGTCGATCGGGGTGAAAAATTTAAGAAATGGGCGCTAGAAATTCTTTAACGTTTATTCATGTGATCGTTGTAACTTTGATCGATCGAAGCAGGTGAGCGCTCGTTAACTTGTTCAGGATTTTTTTCTGAGGTAGCAGTTTCAAAAGAAATTTTGGCGATAAAAAATACCAATAAAATCATCACCACTGATCCCAACTTAATACTCATAAAACCCTCAAGTTCACATTTGTAACTAAAGATCTTTTCGTCATTAAATGAGAAAACTTTAAATTTTTCGAATGTAAGTGATCGATTTTTATATAATTATAGTCAGCAGTCCAAACCAGCATCTGGTCTTTCTCCATTGGTCTAAAAGATCCATGATTTAAGAAACTTAAGTGATTGGATAATACTTCGTGCGGCCCCGAGCCTGACTAGTAAACTCGGGTTATTAGCCTCTAAAAGAATCATAAACGATGTCCAGCTGATCAGTAATCTCAGAGGGAAGTTTTGGGGTCATCGATTTCGGCAAGAGGAAGGTCGCGAGGTTAAAGAAATCCAGAAAGGCGCGGTTTCTTTCCGTGGTTGATTTCAGGTACTCGTGACCTGAGGATCCACCGGTGCCTATTTTTGTACCTAGAATTCTTTGAACCATTATGGCGTGACGGTATCTCCAGGTCGTGAATTTTTCATCTACGCCTACCAGTGAGTTTAAAATTCGAAAAGGCATCTGTAGTGCAGGATAATCACGGTAAAGATAAATGAAGACAGCTGAGAGCATGGCCCTCTGAGATAGACGAACTTTGCCTGCTTTCTTCCAGTCCTCAAAGCGATGAGCATCAAGAAGAGTCGAAAAGGTCTCTCGGGTCATCTCGAGATTTTTAAGCTCCATGGCGCGGGATTTTTCATCCAAAGCAGGATTAGATGAAATAATCTCAAAATCTTCTTTGAGCATTTTATCAACGGCCACCGAATACTCTCCCCAAAAATCATAGTCATCAAAATGAGCAAATGGCATACGAGAGAGCCAGGCCTCAAGAAGTTCAAGTACGCTTATCTTTGCTTCAGCATCCGCGAGAGCTTTCCGGTCTTCGGGATTCAGTCTGGAATTGAAGAATTGTTTTTCAATCTCCATTCGATGTTCGGCTTTGATTCCGAGGGCCGCTTCTATTAATCGGAACTGGAGACTTTGAAATCCTGAGGCAGGCACAAGAAAATCTCTGAATTCCATAAAATCCAGAGTCGTCATTGTTTCCATAATATGGATTTGGTTTACAAGAATTTCTTGAATCGTATTCACCCGTTCAATTCGAGATTGGATAATAGAGAGATCAGTGGAAGGAATGAAGGCAGGAGACATGAGGGTTCGCACTGAATCCAATTCATGAAGAATTTGTTTGAACCAGAGTTCATAAGTCTGGTGAATGATAATGAACAGTGTTTCATCATGGGCCGTTTTACCGTACTTCGAACTCTCTGGTGCCTGAGCATTTAAGATCTTTGGCAGCTGCAGGTAGTCGCCATAGTAAACTGGTTTTTGGATTTTCATAAAAGTCTTCCCAAGAATGAGGCAGGAGAGTATTTTTATAGGACGAGGTTATTCTATGAAAAAAGCATTCACTCTATCAAATCAAACTATCAAAACGAACATTGAAAAGATCAAAAAACTCATGACTGAGCGTGGCCTGGACGGTCTTTATGTCTCGAGTTTTGATCCTTTTCTTAATGAATACGTTCCTCTTCAGGATAATCATCGTTTTTACGTTACGAATTTCACCGGTTCCATGGCCGAGGTACTTATTCCTGTCCAAGGGCGAGTGCGTCTTTATGTTGACGGACGTTATCACGAGCAGGCCGATCTGGAAGTTGATGCAGCAGAAGTTGAGGTCGTGAAGATCAATGCTGACCAATCAACCACCGAAGCTCTGGTTCAAGACATCAAAAAACTCGGCATGAAAAAAGTCGGTTACGAAGCTGACCGTACGGCCATGAATTATTTAAAGCGTCTCTCTACTTCAGCTCAAGATACCATTGCCCTTCAAACTGGTGAACTCGCCAAAGTCGTAACCTTCGAACCCCTCGCTTCGCTTGCTGAAATTGCATTGATCCCACGTGAGCAGCGTGGAAGAGACACACTCGAGAAGACGAGATCAATCTTTAAAAATGAATCAGAGGCTATGTATCTGACGGCCCTTGATTCCATTGCTTGGATTACAAATTGTCGTGGGTTTCATTTACCCTATTTGAGTAGTTTTTATGCTAAGGCCCTCGTGACTAAAGAAAAAGTTTTTATCTTTGTCACACCGAACACGCCGATCTCTGCCAAGGCCAAAAAAGAAACGGGCCTTGAGTGGATTACTCTCGAATTTGCGGATCTTCCAAAAGAGCTTGATCGATTACAAAACACTCTTCATTTAAAAGAAGTTTATTTTGATCCAGGCATGATCAACTCTGCTGACTTTAGCATGCTCGTAAAAGTGTTTGGAACAGAGAGATTAACTGAAAAGGCCGGAGGTCTTTTTGACTACCAGGCGATTAAAGAGCCGGTTGAAATTCATCAAATGGAAGCTTCCTTTAAAAAAGCTGATCAGGCGATTTTTAATACCATCAAGTGGGTCAAAGAATCGATCAAGGCCGGCAAGCGAATTACTGAGCTTGATCTAAATAACGAGACCACAGCGAAGTATAAGGCGCAGGGAGCGGTTGAGCTTTCGTTTGCTACCATCTCTGGAGTTGGGGCAAATGCTTCGATCATTCACTACGGAAATCCTTCAGATGAAGTTGTGATTAAAGACACAGATATGATCCTTCTCGATTCGGGTGGATACTTTGAGGGTGGTTGGGCGACAGACACAACTCGGACTTTTTTTGCATCCTCAAAAAAACCTGATCCAAAACAAATTGAAATGTACACACTCGTGCTCAAAGGCTTACTTGCTTGTCAGTCTGCCGTTTTTCCCGAAGGGACTCGCGGAGTCGTTCTTGATGGATACGCTCGCGGTCCTCTTCGAAAGAAAGGCTATGACTATAATCACGGTACTGGTCACGGGGTAGGGATTCACGTCCACGAGCCGGGTGTTCGTTTGAATAGCACGTCGACCACTCCTACGAGGCTTGGGGTGGCAGTATCGATTGAACCAGGGATTTATATTCCTGGTTTTGGTGGAGTTCGTTTGGAGAATATCGTTTACACAGAAAAACATCCTCAGTACTCAGGCATGCTTCGCTTTAAACCCTTCGTGTATATTGGTTTTGATCCGGTCTTGATTGATTTGAATCTTTTAAATGACGAAGAGAAAGTCATCCTGGATGAATATGAAGCCGAGTGTACCAAGCGCGGAACAAGTTTAAGAAATCTAAAAGTCTAGAAAACAAAAGGCCGTGATCTTTTCATGGCCTTTACCGCTTCAAAGATTCCAATCATCGCAATGAGAGAGATAACCATCGGCCAGAATGGGAAGTTGGAATCGTCATCGTCATCATCGCCTTTATTATTGACCGCTATCGTCCCACCAAAGACGCTGCCGAATGCACCACAACCATCAAAATGAACTGGATAAAGATAGCTCACGCCATCGATGTCATCTTGCCCGAGTTTCTTTCTCTCTTCAACGGTACGGTAATACATCAACGCCGACTTATTCTCGGAGTGACCAAGACCAATAGCGTGTCCTATTTCATGGGCAAGGACCGCAACTTTTCCATCGTAGGAGAGTTTGGCAAAATCATTTGAGAAGTTATTGATTAAAATAACTGCACCACGAATTTTTTTTCCGCTAAAATTATTGGGAACCGTGACTGCCAGAACGTTACTATCAACGAAGTTTGTCTGGTTAGCATTACAAGCGACAACGATGTCACTAACAGGAGCGACGACATTGGCGCCAGCCGCAGTAATACAAGCATCATCGGTGGGTGCGCAAAGGCGGCCCGTGGCAGAATTGATATTCTGTGTGGTATCAGAAAAACCACCAAAACTGAGACGAAGCTTAGAGGTGGGAACGATATTCCAGAATTTACCAACGCCTTTTTTGATCACGTCCTCGAGATCGTAGACTGTGATTCCCGCAAGTGAACAGGTGGTATTTCTGTCGATGTAAACCTTGACCTTACTTTTATCAAAAGAAGCACTGAAATTATTATTAAGTGTGAAAGCAAAAGCGAACTGAGGCAAAAGGCAAAGGAGGAAAAGAATTTTTATAATCATCTTATTGTTTCCAGTAGTATGTGACAAAAAGTGTATAGGACAATTGTCGTTTATCTTCCATAAAGGCAGAGTATGTGTAGGTTTGGAGTCTCAGGGCCCAATCACCTGAGTGAACTTCAGCACCCAGGTCAAGTGTGTTATTTAAGCTCGAGCGATTTTCACTAGGATAATAAAAAGTGGAAGTGCCATTACCGTTATTAACTTTTGCCTCACCACCACGGCCCTGTTGATTTTGCCAAATAAGACTCGTCCCAAATCGTAGACGAAACCAATCCAAGAGATCGTACCCAAAGTCTGCGCGAATCATAAAAATATTTTTGATGATGTGAGCACTCTCTGTCACGGAAGGAAGGACCCAGTTGATCTCTGGAAAAAATTTCCATGATTCACTCAAAGGATAAACAAGACCAGCTCCAACGGTCGGTGCCCAGTTTAACTTTCGAAGAGTACCGGAAGAATCCGTTTGAACATTGTTATAAAATTCGGTGTGAAATCCACCGTTGAAATTGATCGCTTCGAGTTTCGGAAAATTCGACTCGTGATCGTGATTTTCTTCTGCCGTTTCTGGATGATGGTCAGGTGAGTGATGGGTCGCGCGATGAGGTGCTTTGAGCGGCGCCTTATCATGGATTTCTTGACACAAGGCGAGCCCGGTCAACGAAACGAAGAGAATGAGAGCAAATAACGATCTGTACATCCCTTAATGACTACCAAATTTCCCGGGCTCTCGCTATCATAGAGTGCCAAGATTATCTTTTTTCAGGACCCAATTATGTTTGAAAACTTTAAAGTCCCAGCGGAATTAAGACCTCTCGATCCACGTTTCGGCGTCGGACCTTCGTTGATTCCAATTGATGCGATCAAAAAGCTAGAACAGACTGGTCACAAACTTCTCGGAACAAGTCATCGGAAAGATGCTGTAAGGAAACTTGTCAAAGAAGTTCAGGATGGTCTTCGCTCATATTTTAAGCTTCCAGCAGATTATGAAATCCTTTTAGGTAACGGGGGCGCCACCATGTTCTGGGACATGATTGGACTTAATCTTGTCGAAAAATCCTCGCTTCATTTTGTGAACGGAGAATTTTCTGAAAAATGGTACAAGGCCCACAAGCTCATCCCGTGGATCAAAGCCGATGAAGTGAAAGTCGAGTTTGGAAAGGGGATTGATCCCGTTGAAAAACCTGGATTCGATACCATTTGCTGTACCTTAAATGAAACATCAACAGGCACCATGCTCTCTTCGATACCTAAGTTGAAGAGCGATAATGTTCTGATGACGGTGGATGCAACCTCAGGTGCGGGCCAGATAAAAGTCGATTTCAATAATGTTGATGTTTATTATTTCTCTCCTCAAAAAGTGTTTGCCTCTGAGGGGGGATTTTATGTCGCCATTTTGTCTCCAAAAGCAGTGAAGAGGCTAGAAAAGATTGCCCAGGATAAAACAAGATTTATTCCTGAATCCATGAAGCTCATGCACTCTCTGGAAAATTCACGCCAGAACCAAACTTACAATACGCCCTCGATCTCGACGATCTTTTTTCTCAACGAACAGATTAAAATGATGAACGTTTTGGGAGAAGAGAAGGTGATTTCTCTCGCAAAAGAGAAAGCTCGTTTAATGTATGGATGGGCCGAGACGAAATCTTATCTCTCGCCTTACATAAAAGAGAAAAAGTTTCGTTCTGAAGCCGTTGTCACTATCGATGTTGATCAAAAATACAAGGTAGAGGATCTTGCCAACGTTTTGCGAGCTCAGGATGTGGCCATTGATATTGAAGGCTACAGGAAACTTGGCCGAAACCAATTTCGGATTGCCCTTTTTCATAATGTGAGTTTTGAAGATTTAGAAAAGCTCACTAAAATCATTTCTCTCGCGATCGAGTCCCTCAACATCTGAGAAATAAATTATCTTTTTCGCAGCGAGAACTTACATCGTTGGTCCTAGATCTTTAGCGAAACTGTAGAAATTAATTTCTGTCTTAGGCCTACAAATCTTCATTCCATATCTTAAAACAACATTGTGGTTTTATGCTTCGGTGTCACTCTGGCATCTTGAGAAAAGAATCGATAGCAGCTATAAATTTTAAGTTCTTTTTTTAAAAACACCAAGGAAGAAAAATTTATGAAAAAGTTTTTGGCACTTTTTGCACTCACAATGTCGCCGATGGTAATGGCAGAACGCTACGACGGCATCAATATGCCTTCGAACTTCAATGTGATCACGGGTTCCACCATGATCGTGCAGTTTGATTTCCTTCCCCTACAAGGGCGATTGAATGACAATCGGCTTGGTTGGTCAGAAACTTATTGGCCTGCAAATAAAGGTGGGATTGCTTATCGGTGGAACAGCCCTAATCCCGAACCATTTAAGTATAAACTTAAATCAAAGCAAGATCTCATGAACATGAATCAAGATGAGATTGCACAACTTTCTCCATCGGAACTCTACGACATATCTCAAGGTGATTATAACTACACTATGACTAAGAAAGCGCTGAGCTTGGTGAGTCCGAATGATCTTTGGTGGGAGGGGATTTGTCACGGATGGTCTCTGGCCGCTTCAAATTATCCTGAGCCTGATCAAGTGATAGTGACAAATCCGGATGGGATTAAAGTTCCCTTTGGATCTTCTGATGTGAAAGGACTTCTGGCCATGCATGATGCTTACAACTCTCAGGGGGCCTATGCTCGCGTCGGCGAACGTTGTAACGTTCGTGGTAAAGTTCCTGGTGAGGAAGATCCACGTGATGGACAAATCCCACACCCAACAGATGAAGAAATAAATGTACCTTCTTGCCGAGACACAAACCCAGGTGCCTTCCATATTGTTTTGACCAACATGATAGGTGTTCACTCAAAGGGATTTGTTGCTGACATAGATCGTTTGAATGATATCTGGAACCAACCGGTTATTTCCTATACTTCAAAAGTCGTGGGTGATGAGCCCATCTCTGGAGAAGATCATATGCAAGGAATTGAACGGCGAATTCGCGTTCAAACCAGCATGTTCTACGGAGAGGAACTTCAGTTCTGGACTCCAGAGCGTGCTCAAACCGGGATGACAAACTTCGTTCAGAAAAAACCTGTGACAGGTACTCCGAACCAAGAGATTCGCCATAAAGACTACGAATACATCCTAGAGCTCGATGGTATTGGACAAATTCTTGGTGGAGAATGGGTTACGGCAACTCGCCCAGACTTTATGTGGGTTAAACGTCGTGATCAGCGCTTTTTAAATTCCCCCATGCCTTTGGCCGGACTTTCTCGCATCTATAGACCGGTAAGGCGCTAAAATTACGAAGCCAAAAAAGTCCGACTAAAGCAGACGGCTTAATCATCCGATACGCCCGACATGGTCATTCCTATGTTCGGGCGTTCTATTTTATTCTCGCTTGTCCTTCTCGTTGCCTGTGGCTCGCCTAAGAGTTCTCATCGTTCATATGGAAAGTTGAGTGTCGCTGATCTGATTGGGGAAAAAGGACAACCTCTTAAAGAAGAAATCATTCCGGTTAAAGATGGGAGAGTTTTGCATTTCAAAGATGACGAACGATTTCAAGTTCAAGGAACGATTGTTACCAACTCTTTTCGCAATCCAAATTCGGATGAGATGACCGTACTCTTCTGGAAAAATAAATTCAAAGACTGCGATACAGAAACAATAACTCTCAAACCAGCTGGATCTCAATCTGCCGAGATGGAACTTTCATGCAAAGCCCAGGGCATGTCTGTGGTTTACACTGACGGTTCGGAATTTATCTCACGAGTGGTGGAATATGCCATTCAATAAAAAAAATCTCATTCTTCTTACTCTGAACCTTCTCGTTTCATGCTCTCCATCGCCTCAAGATTCGACTCTGATTTCTCACTGGAAGAAAAAAACACCAAAGATTTCTTTCGAAAGAAAACTCGCGAGCGATTCGAAGCAGAAATGTTTTTCAGATACGTACACGGTTGAGACGCTCAAAAAAGAAATTCAACTGATTGAAGAACAGTACGCGGATCTACCTCCTGTGCAAGGTCTTTGGAATGAAATAGATCTTTCATTTCTGCCAGTTCCTCAAGCAAACTTTTTAAAAAAATATGGTGACCAAATCGGGGATAGGCGAGAGGGCGGTATTGTGAACTACGGAGACTGCAGAAACGTTCCGTGTATCATCAATAAAATTTACGGCAAAGAAAATTCACAAAATGGTTATGTTCATTATCTTTGGTATCTAAAACTCGGGCACCTACTCTCGGCAGACAACTGGGTTCCGAGCCAGATGTCCAAAGTCGCTGGAGAATATCAAGTAGAGGTCGAGGCCAACCCAGCGACCGGGCAAGAGCGCGTCTTTAAGAAGCATACTCTCGATGAGTACATGTGGTACGATCGTGAACTTTACGGATTCTGGCGCCTCTCCCACATGTTGGAAGTTCCACATACAAATCTTCATTATCTTAAAGAAATTCAGCGCATTCCTCATAAGGGTTGGATGGAAAATAATATTCCAAGCCACTGTGGGATCGCGAGCCGAGCTGGCTTCATTCACCTGACTGATGGGTGTACAGTATTTGATAAAAATCAGGATCAAGGATTTTTTTACGCTTCTGCCATTCATGAAATGAGCCATCAAGTTGATTACCAGATGGGGTACGAGCAAAAACTGCCCGGATTAATCTTCTCAAATTCTGCCGAGTATCTGACGATCTCAGGATTTGACCGAATCGAGTTCAAAGATGACAAACAAAAAACAAAAATCAGTTATCAGGTAAAACCCGGCACAAAAATGGTTCGCTCTTATGCGGGAACTTCTCCTCAGGAAAGTTTCGCTGATAGCATGGGCTACTTCCGCCAAGACGGAGATTTCACGAAACCCCGTTTGTCTCCAGAATTTTACCAGTTTCTTGGGGATCGTTTTTATCATCAAAAATCGTTTGACCGGCCATCTCTCTTTAAGCGCTGGTTAGAGAAATATCAGGTTGCGATGATAGAAAAATCTCTCAAAGCGGCCGTGGATTGTGACAATGTTGTCCCGAGTACAGATAACTCGGGAGATTCTGGGATCTTCACTCCGGAAGATTTTGATAATGCGATTCCTGTGGAGAAGTTATCCTGCTTAAGCCGAGCAGCCGACGACGTGATGACGACTATTGAACGCTCGGTCAGAGAACTTGATCCAGATGGATGTAATGCCTTGTCACCGCCGGATAAAAAAACAATCTGGAACGACCAATTAAAAGCAACTGTAAGAGACAATTTCAAAAGAGGACTCGCTGGAATCAAAGAAGAATCAGATTATGCGACTCATTTCAAGACGCTTCTCACCCAAATTAATGAACCTAGGGCCCGTGATCTTTACATTGGCTGTACCCAAGAGTCAGTTCCCCAAAGTTGCTTCACTCAAAAGATGAGTGAGATGATTGAGTTTGAAGGTAAGAAAGAAGGTTTCACAGAACAAAAGCTGAAAGATCTTAAAGAAATTTTGCTCAACGTTTATACTTTTAGTTATATCCAGGAAGAATCATTAAAATTCTATTACACCCTACTTGACTCAAATAGCGGGCTTACACAATCCAAAGCTCAGAATCTTTGGCAACAATGCAAGAGTCATGAAGCGGATGATGATAGATCACCTGAGGGCCGTCTTTTCACTCTCAATCACGGTTACATGATCAGTTCAATGTATAATTGTATTAACTCTACTTTTCCTCAGGTCGTGAACGATATCTTAGGTTCTCTTTCTTTTGATGGGACCCAGGTCACAAGTACTGATGAACGATTTATCTTGAAAAAAGAACTCAACATTCGCTTAAACGATGAGCTTAGAAAAATTTTCGAGATCGAGAGTCCCGAGGAAGAAAAAATACTAACCTCGATCGATCCGAAGTCCATTAGTCAGAAGATGTTCAGTGATCTTTCGTGGGTGGTGGGGACTCAACTCTACCAGAGCTGTCGAACCCATGCTCTCTCTCTGATGCCGAATTCCTTATACTTTCACGAGAGACGAGAGTTATTCTCAAAAATCATTGAGGGAGAGATTTGCTTTAAGTTCAGCTCGACCCCGGAGGTAAAATCCTATCTCAATTCAAACCGCGAAAAATTTCAAGAAGAAGTTAACCATCTTTTGGAGATTTTTATCTTAACTAAAGTTGAACCGCTTGAGGCCGACTGCCACAAACAATTTCCAAAAGGAAATATCATTCAGGAAGTCACGAGGTCATTAAAGAGAAAAACGTGTATAAAAAATGGCTGGGATACCCTGGAAGAATCGGCTGTGTACCTTTTGTCCATGAATGATCTCGCGGTGAACCTCGGGATCTCTTATGATGATCTCATGACCCGCGCCAAAAAATTTCGACATCAGTATCGCCGAGAAGCGGATGAAAATTTCAAAAATCACTAGTCTCTCTTATATCCAGATAGGAATTCATTCTTAAATTCAAGAAAGCGATCTTCAAGGATCGCCTCACGCGCCCTGACCGCCATCGATTTGTAGAAAGCGATGTTGTGGGCCGTGGCTAAGATCTGGCCCAAGATCTCGTTTGAATCAAAGAGATGCTTGATGTAGGCGCGAGTGAAATTTGTATTCACATAGTCTTTGAGGTTTGGCTCAATTGGAAAAAAATCTCTACGATAGTTTTTGTGTTCGATACGGATTTTTCCGCGGTTTGTGAAAAGCGTCCCTCCACGGGCAAACTTCGTTGGGATGATACAGTCACTCATATCGATCCCGTGCTCCCAGATCATTAAAAGATCTTCCGGCATACCCACACCCATCACGTAACGAGGTTTATCTTTTGGCATGAGTGGGGCCGTGAATTTCACAACTTTTTCCATATGCTCAGGACCTTCACCAACTGAGACTCCGCCTATGGCATACCCTGGAAGATTTCGTTTCGTGACTTCCTCAATACAGACCTCACGGTATTTATCATAGACACCACCCTGGACGATTCCGAAAAGGGCCTGCTTAGGATTGGTCCACGCATCCACACAGCGGTCAAGCCAGCGGTGAGTTCGGGCGATAGAATTTTTCACGTAGTCTTCAGTCGCAGGATAGGGAATACATTCATCAAAGGCCATCATGATGTCTGAGCCAAGATTCTGTTGAACTTGAATCGAAATTTCAGGAGTGAGAAGAACGTTTTCTCCTTTGGCCCCTTTGAAATTAGCACCTTCCTCCGTGATAGAATTTTTCTGAAGCGAGAAAACCTGAAACCCACCCGAGTCGGTCAAGATCGGACGATCCCAACCCATAAATTTATGAAGACCACCAGCCTTCGCGATCAATTCTGATCCGGGAGTGAGGTGCAAATGATAGGTGTTAGACAGCAAGATCTGGATCGACATATCAACGAGCTCTTTGGGCTGAAGGGCCTTGATCGCGCCGTGAGTACCAACGGGCATGAAAACCGGAGTTTCAATATCGCCGTGAGGAGTGGAGATCACACCGGCGCGGGCGCCACAATGTTTATCGACATGCTGTAATTTAAATTTGAAATGTTCGTTAACAGACGAGCGTACGTCAGTGCTCATAGGATTCCTTTGGCGTAAGTTGTTTTCCAGAGAATTTCTTCCCGGCGTTTTTCCAATCAAGGATTTTGTATGCGCGCACCCTATCAGTATTTGATCCCTTTGTTGAGCCTTTTTATAGCGAGGGTAGATCTTACAGACATGTTTCCTCTTAGGATTCCGGTTAAAATCATTAAGGTCATGGACGGAGACACGCTGCGAGTGGAGGGTGGGGGGAAGATTTATAAAGTGAGGCTTTCGAAAATTGATTCTGCTGAAAAAAAGCAGCCCTTCTCGAACGATCCCGACAGTGACGCCGGCATGGTCGCAACCAAGTGCCTTGAGAAAGTGTTAAATGGGATGAAGGATTTACACTTACTCATTGAAAAGCGCGATATTTACGGAAGAACGTTAGGGGATATAGATGGCTTAAGTTTTAAGCTCGTTCAAAATGGTTGCGCCGGTCTTTATCCTCATGCTCAGTTCTCATCCAAAAAAGAAAAGATGCTTTTTATGGCGGCCTACATGAAGGCCAGGCATGACAAGCTGGGAGTCTGGAAATTTGGGGGATACGAATTGCCTAAAAACTGGCGAAAGAAACACAAGTTTAGTTTTAAAAAACGAATCGCACTCCGGCAGTAACACCCAGTAGATTATTTCCTAAGCCTTTATCCACTTCAGCAAAGATTCGGGTCCAAGGGAGGTTGACCTGCACACCAGCAAAACCACGAAATGTAAAAGGAGTGACGTTAGCTGATCCATTGATGTTAGCACTTGGTTGAACTTGAATCGTAGGGTTTCCGGCAGCAGCGCATGCGGCCCCAGAGGAGCAGGCGATGTTTGAAGTATTTCCGTTCAAGGAACCTTTTGCTTTTGCTTTTCCAAAATTCGCATCCGCTCCAAGACCCGTATAAAGGCTCAAGAGATAAAAAATTTGCACATCTGTTGAGATCGCTAGGGGGATTGAGTGAGTCGTGGAATCAATCTGCGCAGAAGGTTTTCCTGTAATAGTTCCTGAAAGGCCATCCTGATTTACCGTTTCACTAATCGTGCTGGTAAACGTCGTACTAGTTTTATTGTACTCATAACCCCAAGTGAATTTAATCCCACCCCATCCTAGAAATTTTGTTCCGTTTCCCTTGACTGCATCGTAACGAAAGTGAACGCCCAGAGATTCCATCTTCAAATCTGCTTCAGATTTTTTGTCGGTGCTATTATTGAGAACAGCATTGTAATTGTAGTTCATGAAGTTCACGTACATGTTGAGGCGATTGGTATCGAGTCCGAAGATCGTTTGTGCATCTAGAAATCCAAGATTAAAACCTATCACGGCACCTGGAGCCACACCTGCTCCACTGATATCACCGCCTGTGGATTTATCTTTCGTTAAATCAGCGGCCGCACCCATTCCTGCTCCGATCAAAAAAACACTCATGTTGGAAGCGTAATCAGTTCCGATACCTTTGCCTGCCATCACTGACGAGTTGGCCATGCCTTCCATCAAACGATCCGGAGTCGTGCTCGGAAGACCCTTGTTCACGTCGGATTGAACTTGAGCTATTTCATTATCAATCTGGGTTTTTAAAGCAGCATTCCCGGGCAAGCTCGTGTCAAACCCATAATTGGTCACATTAATTTTAAAGATCTGCGCCGAAGATTCACTCGCAAATAGACCTAGTGAAAGTGCTAAAACAAGCTGCAGAATCTTAAACATCAAATGACCTTCGTTTGAGAGGGGATTACGTCTTATTTTAGGGGTTTTCCTGAGGGGGCGGAATTCAGAATTTTTTACCCTATGAGAGACAAAGCCCGTCTGGCATGTTACTTACCTTTAATATTCCAACAGTTTTACGAATGATGATGAGGGACCTATGGCCTTTTTAGACGCTGATTTACATCCTGGGCTCGAAGCTTATTTTAAGGAATCCGGGCTCAAGACCGCCACTCTTGTACAAAAACGAGTAATCCCCGAGATTTTGAATCGGAAATCAATCATCGTATTGTCTGAAACTGGATCGGGTAAAACCCTGGCCTATGCTCTTCCCATCGTGAGCCGTATTAAGCAAAAAGAAGATCAGGGGACCAAGAATACTTTGAAGGCAGCTCCCTACGCTTTGATCGTTGCCCCAACACGGGAACTCGCGACTCAGATTCATGGAGTTTTTAAGGGGATCTCTCACCACTTGCGATTGCGCGTGAGAAATCTCACTGGTGGAGATACGAATGCGAAAATGAAATCAGTAGCGAATGATAACTACGAGATTCTGATCGCGACTCCGTCTCGGATCAAGAGTGCTATCCAGAAAAAAGAATTAAACTTCAATCAGCTTCAGTACGTGATCTTTGACGAAGCTGATCAGCTCTTTGATATGGGATTTAAGAAAGATCTTGATTTCATGATCGAGCATTTTGATTTCAACATGACTCAGTTCAGTTTTATTACTGCAACTCTTCCGCAATCAGTTGAGGATTACATTCTAGAGAAATTCATCGATGTGGATTTTACGAAAATTACTTCAGAAACGTCTCATGCTCCCCAATCAAAAATTGATACGTACAATGTGCGAGTCACTCCGGAAGAAAAAAACTCTATCGTAAAAATGTTTTTAGAAAAGCAGGCCCAAGGCCGTGGGATTATTTTTACGAACCAAAAAAACCAGGCCGAAGATCTCTTTAAATATCTTTCTGAGAAAATGCCAAAACTGAAAACAAAACTTCTTCACGGAGACCTTGAGATCAAAGAGAGAGAAGCGGCGATTCGTCAGTTCGTAGACAAGAAAGCTCAGGTCCTTGTGGCAACTGATATTGCTGCTCGAGGTATAGATATTCAAGACCTCGTTTGGGTTTTGAATTACGGTCTTCCGAAGACGGGGATTTATTATCTTCACCGATGCGGCCGTGTGGCACGTGGGGGTAAGAGAGGGATTGTTTATAACCTTGTCGCCCATCACGATTCTAAAACAATTAAAGAAATCAACGAAGCGATCGCTAACCAGAAGCACTTAAATCTCGAAGTCATCCCTGAAGAGAAGATGAAGTCTGACAAAAAAGACGTGAAGAAAAAAGTGGTTAAAAAAGCTGTCGGCTATCAGCGGCCAGTTAAAGAAGCTCCACCAAAACGTAATCGTGGAATCAGACGTCGATAAATCTCAGAACATCATTTCTCATCGCCAATGTGTCTTCATAACCAAGCTCCATCAGGGGCTTGGTATAAGACTCATCAAAGGCAAGATAACTCAATAGATCGAGACCTTCAGAATCAGACACTCCGATACCTTTGAGAAGATAGCGAAGGGATCCGGGAAGCTCCTTATTTAATCGTTCGGTCATCTTTCCCAAGTCGCGCGATGGACGAATCATAAGAATGGGAATTTCTTTCATTGAAGGATTTTGTCCTGCGGCCACAAGGTTGTTGATCGCTCCGAGACGCTCAACATCGGACTCAAGGGAGTCAAGAAAGATCGAGTTCAAAAGCACACCGAGAATTTGTCCAAGAGTGGGATTTTCGAACGGAGAAAATGCCATATCCTTCATGCGATTCTGATTGTGTGGATAACGAACACCGACACAAATAATTTTATCCGAACCGAGATGAATAGCAGGGGATAGTGGAGTGGTCTGACGGATACAACCATCCCCATAAAAACTGTCTTCGACCTGGATCGGAGGAAAGAAGAAAGGAATCGCTGCTGATGCCATCAAGTGATCGATTGAGAGATGGGCGCGATGAGAGAACCGGTCGGAGCGAAGCCAGTCGCTGATCTCAAGATCGGCTTCGTAGAAGATGACACTACTTCCGGAGTTATAATTCGTCGTGGACAGAGAGATACCGTGGAGATTTTTTTTCTCTACGTTCGTTTTTATATCATCGAATGAGACCTGCTTAGCGAGAAACTTTCGAAGAGGCGAGGTATCGAGAAGGTAGTTGATGTTACTTCCCTTCGAGGTCATTCCTCCCAACAAGGAGCTTCCGAGCCACTTGAGCCCCAGTGAAGAAATGGTTCTTGATCGTAAGTCGAACACGTCTTTGGGTGAAATTCCCTCCCAGAGCTGCATCAAATTAGTTGTCGCCACATCCCAGTTTTCGCAATTGGCCGCGAGGTAGGTTGCATTAATAGCACCTGCAGAATTTCCACTGATCACATCAAACAGATGTTTAGGTTTTTCTAAAATTTCGTAGAGAGCACGGACGACACCTACTTGATAGGCAGCACGGGCCCCGCCACCTGTCATAACCAGGCCGAGTTTATTGTTCATACGAATATTATGCCCCTAAAATTCAAAATTGAGTGTAAAAGAAGAAATCCGACAGTCTCTATCGGTCTCAAGCTTGAGAATAAAATAAATCTAAATTAGTACAATAAAACTTAACCCCAGAGCGAGAACGGGTTATCATTAAAAAATTATAGGGGACTAAGTATGAAAATTCTCGTTACCGGCGCCACTGGATTTGTTGGCCGCCAAGTTGTGAAACAATTATTAGAACAAAATTTTGATGTGATCGTGCTGACACGAAATATTGCAAAAGCCGCTTTGACCTTAGGAAGCAAATGCAAATATTTTCAGTGGTCAGACAATACAGCTGCTCCTCCAGCGGAAGCTTTTCAGGGTGTAACGGGTGTTATTAACCTGATGGGTGAAGGCATCGCCGATAAGGCATGGGATGAGGCGCGCAAGAAAAGAATGTATTCTTCGCGCGTTGAAGGAACGACTCGTTTGGTTGAGGCCATGGGTGCGCTTCCTGAAAAACCTAGTGTCCTCGTTTCAGCATCTGCCATCGGTATTTATGGCGACCGTGGAAGTGAAGAGCTCTCAGAAGCTTCGGCTTTAGGAGATAATTTTCTCGCCCGGCTCTGCAAAGATTGGGAGAAAGAGGCCTTACGCGCACAGGCCAGTGGCACTCGGGTTGTGATCATCAGAACCGGTGTGGTCATGGGACATGATGGAGGAGCGCTTAAGAAAATGCTTCCCATTTTTAAATTAGGTCTCGGTGGCAAAGTTGGAACTGGTGAGCAGTACATGAGTTGGATCCATGTTGAGGATCTTGCGCGGATGTATGTAGAAGCAATTAAAGATACTAATCTTACGGGAGTCTTTAACGGCACCTCTCCGTATCCTGCAACCAATGAAGATTTTACGAAAGCTCTCGGTGCTGCGCTTTCTCGGCCAACAATTCTTCCTGCTCCTGCCTTTGCTTTGAACATGGTCTTTGGTGAGATGTCGTCTGTCCTTCTTGAAGGTCAGAGAGTTCTTCCTACAAACTTCAAGCAGAAGAAGTTCCACTATCATTATCCGACACTTGCCATGACTCTAAAGGAAACGGCTTTTTGAAAAAAATCTTCTTTTTTATTTTCCTTCTTTCATGCACAAAAGAGGTGAAGTACTCCAAAGAAAAAATGCTTTCTCTGGCGTTAAAGAAAGACGCTTCTGTTTCTCTGATTCTTCCTAAGAGTATGAATGAGGGTGTGACGTGCGTTGAGTATGGCGAGGGCTGTTTGGGAGCGCATATTGTATCGGTCCAGAACATCGAGATGATTGGCGTAGAATTTTCTGATCAAGATAGTGCTAAGCGAGCGGCAAAGCGATTACGCGGATACTACGCTCATAATTGGATGTTTGATGATGTTTCAGGGGAGCCTACCTTAGAGAAATTTGTGATCTCAGCTTTTGAGGCCAAAAAAGCGGTTGAAGACCCCGTCAAAAAATAAAAGTTTTTCTAACCATTTTTCTTTCAATTCACCCAGATCAAATTCGTCTAAAGTTTTCCTGAATAAAAGCATCCAGCGCCCAAGTTCCCCACGTTTGATCATGAGAGGTGTATGAACACTAATCACATCAAAGGGTGGGTCACCTTTCAAGGATCCGGATCCCAAGAGCTGCATCTCCCAGAAAAGAGCAATGCGAGGGATGTGGGTTTCAAAATCTTTTATATTGCGAAAATGATAGCCGATCAGGACATCATTCTTGGCCTTCTCATAAAAAGACTCCACAACTTTTAGGATGAGTTCTTTTTTTTCTTTCACTGAGGACAATCGAGTGCAGGCATCTTGGAGTAGAAATTCTGCTGAACCGTTTTCATCTGAAAACCTTGCTCCAGAAAAAAGGTGAGATCTTTTTTATCATCGAAGGAAAGTTTGCTCCCAAACTTCATCAAGTGACATTTTCTGGCGTCTGGGGTCTCAAAAAATTTGAGAAGTGCGTACTGAGTATAGAGTTCATCACCGACAATGGCCTCACCCTCGGGCTCGAAGGGATATGGTTCAAAGAAAACGTTTCCACTTTTTCCAATCATCATCACAAGGCATCCCAAAACTTTTAAGTCTTTCTCAAAAGTAAGCACTTGATGGCCGGATTTTTCCCACTGTTCGAGGGTCTTCTCTGGAATGGGAAGTGTCTTGGGCGTGAGCGACGCTTTTGAGTAATCTCCCATCTCTATCTGGCCCAGCTTGTGCAAATCTTTCCAGTTCTTCATGATGTGACTCTGAACTTCTGGAGCAAGAGAGCCGAGATAATCGGGATATGTTTTATAGGCCTTGATCAAAGGCTCCAGCACAAAGCTCTGCTTACTCCACACTGGCGCCTCAGTTGAGGACCTGAAGTCCTGAAGACCTTTTAAAAAATAGAACTGCTGGGCCTTGATATCTGCACGTGACTCGTATTCTCCAATGAGCTCCTGAATCTTTTCTTTGCACGACCGAGTGTATTTTGAATCGGCCACGAGCATGCCGCAGTTACCATCACTCACTTTCCAAATGGCCTCTTTCCAGTGCTCGTGATCAGTATTCCAAAAAAAATGTTTCTTGTACCACGGTAGGAGTCCATCACAGTTGAGCTTGCGCAAACAGATTTGAGTCATCCCAATGGGCGTATTTTGAGTTGGGGCAAAGAATAAAAAGAAAGTGAAGACATCTGTTGCTGGGGCTTGGTCATGGCGCTCTATCAGCTCAGTGAAGCTTGGAACTTCTTCCTGCAAGAGACTTTCAATATTGGTGATGAACTCTGGCTCGATGTCATGAATTGAATGGTACTTTTGTACGAGCAGCATACTTAAACTCGAAGATCCCGCGCGCAGTAAGGACAGATCTTCCAGAACTGGAGATCAAATTCCTTTCCACAGGCACAGGTATAACTTTGGGCGAGGTCATCCAGAGATTCTCCCACAACAAAAATATCCGGCCTCATGGCGCGGATTGTGAGAGAGTTCGCGATGAAGTGGCCGGGATAAAAAGGATCTGGCTTAAACATCGCAGGACCGACAGATTCATTCATTCGAATTTGCACTGGAATATCTTCGCGAGCTACTATGTCCACCAAAGGCATGGCGGCCATGTTTTCTAGTTCTTTTATTTTTCTAAGGATTTCGTTAGGATCCTGGCTTTGGTTTTTCAAATCGACTCCAGCGCCGCTCAAGCATCGTGATGATTTCTCTCACAGCTCGCTGATGGGCATTAAACCATTTCCATGGTGCTGGCTTAATCTTATCAAATTCTCTCAAGAAATATACACCTTGATTGCCACATTCTTCGATGGTTCTGAGAGTCCATTCGACGACTTCTGGAGAGGAGGAGTGAAGAAGTTTCTTCAAGGATTCTAAGAAATCGTAATTGAGCCTGTGGCCACGCTGAAACTGTGCCAGGATGATGTGCCTGCGAGAAGCATTGAGTGCGAAAATGAGTAAATTGTCAGGAAGATCAGAATTAAGAACTTCTAAAAGAATGGGCCCGGCAGTCGGGTAAAGAGCCGCAGAGTGCTCCATGAGGCAAAGAATTTTTTCTAATTCACCCAAGTTTTTTTCGGTTAGTTTTAATTTTAATCTATCCAAGAGATCTTCAAGATCATGTTCTTTAAACCGAGTCAGGGCCCGGTGGCCTTGCTTAATTTCTGAGATGATCTTTTGATATTCGAGTTCTATGTCCATTAGATAACTGGGGAGCCGATGCACCGAAAAGAGTGATTGTTCTCGAGCAAGTCCGAACTAAGTGTTCCGTCTTTATCTGAGTAAAGCCAAGCTTTTGCACGAGCAGGATCAGCGGCCTGCAGAGTTGAAGTCCAGAGAGCATGTGTAGTCGAGTTATCAAGAACAAACCGAATCCCATCGAGGTCCGCTTGAAGATAATCATTTCGCGTCGGGAGTCTCCATTTGATCTGACTTCCAACGCCTGCCACATTCAAATTTGTGCATGCACTCGTCGCGGCCCCTATGGTTTCACAGTCAATGGTGAGAGAAGAGCCAGCCGTTTGATTTTGTCTGTTTCCGGAGGCGATGCACCAGTTCATCGGAGTCATGACATTTGACCAGGCCATGTTTGTTCGAGTATCGAGCCAAACTTCAGTGGGTGTCGTAGGACTATTATAAATAAGATTCCAGTTACTCTCTCCGCTTGAACCATTAAGAGTGCCGTTCCAGGTAGAGTTTGCAGAATTTTTAGAAGCACAATCGGCGATGCGATTTGTAATGTTGGTGAAAGTTGTGTCCACACCGCAAGCAACTGTCGGTCGTCCGAGGTGAGTTTGCGTCTCGATATTAAGCCCGACCTTGCCCTCATCATCGATGACCATATCGGGAACGGCACGATATCCGGCCGTTAGGGTTGAGGTCATCAGTGCAATTTCTTGTTCAAAAGTCAGAACTGGAAGATTTCTTGTGCGATGGATTTGCGAGGCAACCACATGAGTATCAACAGTTAAATCTGGAATGTTACGATCAGCAGTATCAGTTGGACGGCCTTTTGATACATCTCCACAAGCACTCACGAAGAGTGCCAGACTTAATATGATAAGCGTCGATTGATGCATGTTTACTCCAGAGGCCTTACTCTAGAAAAATCTTAGCCTTAATCATAGAAAATCTCTCTTTTCTTGTAAAATTTACTTCTTAAAAACTCCACCTTATCTCTCTGTTTTCAGAGACAAAGAGGCGTGCTAGGATGCGCTCCGTGACCACACTCTTAATTAACTCTATTTACCGGGCAACCGAAGGCGAAGGAATCCATATTGGAACTCCTCAGATCTTCGTGCGCTTTCAGGGCTGCCACATTGGCTGTGTGAATTGTGATTCTAAAGAGACTTGGGACTTTTCTCCTGAGTTCACGATGGATCTTGAAGCTGTGATGGAGAAAGTCGAAACACTCTCACAAAATCTTATTAAGCGCGTTTCAATCACTGGTGGAGATCCTCTCCATCCTTCTCATGTACCTTCACTCTTGGTTCTGATTCAAGAGTTGAAGCGCAGAAATTTTTTCGTGAACATTGAAGCTGCTGGTACTCGCATCGTGAAAGAGGTCTTCGATCAGGTCGATTTTATTTCTTACGATTTTAAAACTCCGTCGACTGAAGTGCGAACTTCCCAAGATCTTCTTTTGCGGTTTGTTCAGGAATACGGTTACAAGTCACAGATCAAGGCCGTGGTGGCAGATAAGAAAGATTTTGAAGCAACCTACGATGCCCTTCACTATGTTCGAACGAGCGGGACTCAACTTCCTCCATGGTGCCTTACCCCTTGCTATGAGCCGGGCGAAGAATTCCCAATGAATAGATTTCAGCATGTTGTGCAGTTAAATGAGAACTTTGGGTTGCCATTTCGGGTGATTGGCCAGCAACATAAGTGGGTTTACGGAGTCGATGCCCGCCAGGTTTAAGCTTACCTTAACATTTTAGTCAACTTTCTCATAAAAGCGCCGATAAGCTTTTATGCGCTATTTAATGCTTGGACTTTTTCTCGTGGGCTGCTCGCAAACTCCACCGCTAAAGTACAAATACAGCTCGGCCAAAAAGTATCTCGCCAGTCTCACGCGGGATGATTCTGTGGTCAAAAAAATTGAAGTCGAAATCAAAGATCCCCTCATCTTCGCAAGTGGCATGGACTCCACCACAATTATTGTGAAACTCTTCGATGATAAAGGTCAGCTCTTAACTGATGTCGATCCTTATGATCTCACCATATCCTCAAACGTTGATGTTGAAGCAAAACCATTTTCAATAAAGCAAGGTGTCTACAAGGCCGAGATTCTTCCCCGCGTGAAAAGTCCATCGATGACGATGATGGTGGACTGGCAGGAAAAAGTATCGAGTCAGGCCTTCATGATAAAGACCACAAAAGCGCCCCTAAAAGATAAAGTTCTTCCGATGAATCATGATTTTTGGGAAACCAAAAGTTTAGGTGAAGTGAGTGTGACTCGAGGAAGTGCGAGTGCACTTTCTACTTTTGAAGGCTTCTCATTTGAAAACCTTGGCGATAATAAAATCGTTCGATCTGAAAAAAATCACCATGCCGCTCGTCACTTTAGTTTTGACTACATCGAGCAAGCGAGACAGAACCTCTCTTTAAGAGTGGATGATATACCGAACTCTACGAACTCTCACGGTATGCACTCGCTTTTTATGTTCTTTCCTAGAAAACAAATTTTTCTCCTGGAGCAACTGTCGGGCACCCTTGATGTGACTCTTCCGACGGGTGAAAAGATGGTCTTCTCAAAGGACTCAAAAGAGATTGTGGAAGGCGTATTCAGCGAAGGACCTCTGGACCAGACTAAAGAAAAAACAAAACGCAGCTATGCAAATCTTCAGTACAAGGGAAAGGGCATCATGCTTCGGGCAAATGCTCGCGGACAGTCACCTGAGTTGGGGCAGTTTGAGAAAGAGAAAATTGATGGAGAGTTTGGAGTGCGGGGATCAGTCGATGTTTTGATTATGAATGGATCTACCGGACAGAGATGTATCAGACCCAAGACTGATTTCTGGGAAAACCTTGATGTGATCCCTATCGAATTTAAATTTCCGACGGATGAAGAGTTTGATCTGTATTTGAAAAAGCAATGTGGGTTTGGACTACCTAAGCTTTAAAACATAATCCTTAATTCTCATCGCCGTGCTGAACATATCTTCTTCGAAGTTCTCATCGGGGTATTCCGTGAGACCCATCATGATCGCAAGTGGGTTAATCGTTTTGTCTAAAAGTTCTGATTCACCAACAGTGTGAGATGGACAAAAAATCTCAGATGAAATTTCGTGCTGGAAACCAATAAAGAATTGATCACTTCCTTCCTTGAAAGGAATTAAAACGAGTCTATTGAAGAAAACGTCACCGGTCTTACGGTAATTGATAAGGTCTTGGCAGATGGGCAATTTTTTAGCAATGGCCGTCCTGATTCTTTGCACGGCCTCTAAATCAGTTTCTTTACCTTGTAGGAATTTACAATTTTGGCCGAGAGACTCTTGGGTAGAATATTTCGTCATTTCAAAAAATGATTGATTCACGTAGAGCAATTTATTGCCCTGAAGAGAGGTGTTCACTAACGTGACGGGATTTAAGAACCGCTCACCCATTTTGATGATGCTCTCAAAAATTTTCATAGTTTAATCTTTATGAGACGCCAACTCAGAACAAGCCAACCCAAAACAAAAAGCAGCCCACCGACGGGAACGATCATGGCAAAAACTTTGAGACCACTTAAAACGTAAAAATAACAGTTAAACGAGAAAAGAAGAATGCCAGCGCAGAAGGCCCAGAAGCTTGTGCTTGTATTGAGAGAAGGATATTGATTTTGGATAAGCCCCAAAATCATCAGACCGAAGGCATGAAAAAAGTGATAGCGAACTCCCGTTTCAAAAGTCACAAGTTTCTCAGGCTCGACCATTGATTTCAATCCATGAGCACCAAAGGCTCCGATTAAAACCGCGAGAGCCAGCAGTAAGGCACCGATGAGAAGATTACGCCGGGCCAGAAGTTGAGAGGTCATTTAAAAAATCCTTCTTCGCGATTGGGTATGAATTAAAAGTCCCCTGGCCCACGGCCACGAGATCTCCGGTTTGATTTCTGATCTCGCCGGAACTTATGATGAGGCTCTTGCCCTTGTGAATGACGGTCCCTTTGCCCGTGAGCTCGTCACCGAGTTTCGCAGGACGAACAAAGTTGATTTTAAATTCAACCGTAGACGTAAGGTGATCATGAGTGATGGATTCAGAAAGTGCGGAGAGCCCCAAAACACAATCCATCATTCCGGCCAGACTTGCTCCGTGAGCGGTGTCTGGTGAACTTAAGTGTTTTTCCAAAACGGTCATCTTGTAAGTGATAGCACCTGGGCCATCGATATGGAAATTAAGGCCATTCTCAAGATCGTATTTATTGATCGATTTAAAAAGTGTGATGAATTTTCCGGGATTGATCATGGGATTATTTTAGGCAATGAGTTACGTGAGGTATAGTTTTTTCGAGCTGCCTTCCACACCCTGCCGAATGGTGAGATTTCTTCCCTTATCAACTCCGAGGCTTCGTGCTCTCTCATCCACAATGCCCCCAGAATGAGAGCTTCCGAGGCGACGGTAAATCAGGCGCACGTCGTGATCAAGTTTCTTCTCGACGAGGACAAGGGCCTTCTGGTCACTCGGAGAGAAGGAAGCCTTGCTCATCTTCATTTTTTCATCAAAGCCGCGAGCGACTCCAGCGAAAAAAGAATTCTTGGCCTTGAGTCCCTGAAGATTTTCTTCGGCCTTGACGGTATCCCATAGACGATCAAGCTCTCGGTCCAAGAATTCAGCCACGTAGCGGGCGAGTTTAACATTGGTCAAAGTTCCTGAAACCTCAAGACAGCATGAGTTTTTTCCAAAAGACAAAACCGGTCGTACGATAAAGTGCCTAAGGATCTCGTAGATCGCGACAAGCTTCGCGTCCTTCCGCGGCCGATAGAGAAGACGATCGAGATAGATGGTTTCGAGCTCCTCGCCTTGAATGTGGTCAAGATTATGGCGCAGAAGGAGTTCGTTGGCCTTCAGGGTCGCAAGCTCGGCTTCATGGGGGTTTGAGCTTTGAGCGAGTTGCAAAAGTTTTTTGACCTTCTCAATCACGCGCTCAGAAACAAGGTCACCCTCTTTCTTCTCATTACTCATCTCCACGTTCATAGTGGCCGCAGAAATCTCCTGAGGAAAACCAAACTCGAGGCAAGTTGCTCTAAATTCTGGTCCATGAGACTGGACTTCGCCATGGCGAATGTAGGTGAGGTAATGAGCGAGTTCGTGTTTGAGGATATCTCTGAGGACAGAATCTTTTGCAGAATAAATGAGTTTGAGATTTAGCCCAATCTGCAGATAAGGCGCATTGAAGTGACCAAGTTCAGTGCCCTCAAAAACGACGACGTGGATAGGGTAGAGATAATTTTTGCAAAGGAAGCGACTTCGCTTCACCTCAAAGTTAAGGCTTTGTAAGATGTCCTTAACCAGAACTTCACTTCGTTGAATGAAGGCAAGGGTCGTATCATTGTAAACAATCATGCCTCATCATACCCAATGACCTAAGGGTTGGAAATGAACAGCAGGAAAAAAATTACATGGGGCCAAAAAGGCCCTTTTTCGACGGAAAAATTATTTTCAGAGTGCCAAAATGCACTTCTTCTCAACACGAAAAAGTAAATGCTATTCATTAAATATTCCGCAACAACTTAGGAAAGGGTTAGGGAAATGAAAAAATTAATGGGTGCTTGTCTTTTACTTCTAGCGATCTCTTTCATGCAATCAAAGGTCTTCGCGGCCGATTTAAACTGTGAGTTTAAAGATGATGTTGTGGAAGGAGTGAAGACAATCGTTGTGACTAACGAGACTCTCAAAATTAATAAGGATCTTGAGATCCCGCTCGAGAAAAGCTCTATTCGTTGTGGAAACTTCGGTAAGCAGATTCGCTTTGATGGATCAGCCTTGGGCTACCAGATTGTCCTTGAATCCTGCACTGATGGTGCAGCGATGAAAGGGGCCTTAATTGATTCGATTAAGGGAATTGCTGCTAACGTGGTCTGTAATAAAATCGTCGCTCTTCAAAAATAAAAAAAAGGCTCCGCAAGGAGCCTTTTTTTTTACTCACAAGTTGTCGTTTGATTTACGTCTTGTCCAATGATCGACCCGGAAGTCTTGGTGATCATTCTCTGACCAACTTTTTTCACAGACATATTAATGATCGCGAAGTCCTCATCATTTGCCGTAACTTTCAGCACTCCCGTTAAATTATTATCAGCATCACAAGTGGCCGAGAGACTTGTCACAAAAACAATTCCTGTATCAGGATCAGTTTGGGTCGTTGTGCGGACATTTCCATCTGCAACATAAACCTCAGTGCTGCGATCGTGAGAACGGATATCAGTCGACGTCATTGAGTAAGTCGTCACACCATTTTTAAATGATTGAGTCACAACCATGTCTGAGGATCCAGTTCCATCATTAGGATCAGGAAGACACATTTTGAAATTACCAGTCAGGTTCGGACATGCTGCATATGCCGAAACGCTTAAGAATATAAAAGCGGAGAATAGAACACGCATGAAAACTCCCAGAATGAATTGATAAAAAGATTTGAGCACTCGCAGTATATTACTGTCAACGAAAGTTCCTTCTGGCACTGGTAACTTTGCGTCCCGCGTTAAGTGTCTGAATAATCTTTTCGAAGGCATGGCCCTTTAATTGCACCAGTTCACTCAAGTTCAACACAAGGAGTGTCAGTATGGTTCGCCAATTTGCGAAATTGTTTTTTATTTTATTGTTCCCAACTTTGGTTTTCGCTCAGCTCGAGACCACTCTTACTTTCAATGGTGAGCCTCAGGACTCATTGAAGATTGAAGGACTCTTGAGTGTCATTCGTCCAGTGACGGTTCAAGTTCAATCAACATGTGTTCGCCAAGTTCCTCATCAGGAAAACGTTTGTCGTGACGTGACTCGCTACCGTCAGGAGTGTCACAATGTTCCTTCAAGCCAGAGTTGCTCAACTGAATATAATAATGTTTGCCGTCAGGTAACTCGCACGCGTGAACAATGTTCGCCTGGTCCTTCTCAAAGAGTGTGCCACGAGAATCCGACACGTCAGGAATGTACGACTGGCCCTTCGAGACAAGTTTGTCATGAAAGACCATCATCAGAAGAGTGTTCTTCAGGACCTTCACGCCAGGTTTGTCATCAAAATCCTTCACGCCAAGAATGTTCAACTGGTCCCTCTAGACAGGAATGTTCTGAGCGTCCTTCACACCAAGTATGTACCGAGCGTCCTACTCGCGAGATTTGTCACACAAACCCAACGAGTGGACAGCAAGTTTGTAGCACTGTTGGTGGTGGTCAATCTTGTACCACTGTTGGTGGAGGACAAGATTGCAGAACTGTCCCTGGTCAAGAATCTTGCCGAACTGTCGGTGGTGGCCAGTCTTGTGAGTCAGTTCCAGGCGAGAGAACTTGTAGAACAGTTCCCGGTGGTCAGGCCTGCGCATCTATCCCTGGCGAGCAGTCATGTCGCACAGTCGGTGGTGGTCAATCATGCGAAACTGTTCCGGGAGATGATATTTGCCGAACTGTTTCTTACCAGGATCAAGAATGTGAACAAGTTCCCCACGATGTTTGCCGTACCATCCCTTCTCATAAAGAATGTGAAGACATTCCTTATTCTCAGAATGTTTGTGGACCTGAGACTGTTTTCACGAGCGAAAACTATGCTTGTATGAAAGATGAAGTTCAGCAGTTAAATGTGTCTAAAAAAGTTTCTGCGAATATCGCAGTGGATATTAAGACTAACAACCTCACTGGCCAGTTCCCGATCCTCATGGTCCTCAAAGGTGAACAAGCAGAGAACACATCTTTTGCCCTTGCTGCAACCCTTGCCCAAGATCCAAATCTTCTGGTTGTCGTGAAGAGTAAAAAAGTAGAAATCGCTTCTGAAGATAAAGACCGGATCATGCTTGATGGAACGATCTCGATTGAAATGATCGATCCAAAAACTGTTCAGACGACGTTCCCGAAAAGTTTCGGAGACATTGCCTTGACTAAGAAAACGTCTAAACTTCTTGCCAATATTAATGGCACACTTGCTGAGAAAGGTTCTGTGGACGTGGTCATTATGAATGGAAGAAAGCAGATTGCTGTTCTTAAGGCCGCCTACCCAAGTGAGCGCGTTCAGATTGTGACTAATAGAAGACAGACTTCTATCGCAATGGATCTCACTGGGCTTATCACAGAGAGAATTTCTGTTGATGACTCTTTATCGATGAATATCAAGCTCGGTGCAGGCTTGAACATTGAAGGAGAAATCCTCAACGTGAAAAAACCAGTGAACGAAAAACAATTTTCAAAACTCGAAGCTTGGGTAGAGTAAATAGCGCACGTCGCTGATTCTTCTCAAAGCGCAAAGGAGGGACGAGTAAAATCTCCCTCCTTTTTTTATTTCACTTCATCCAAGTCCATGACGTTTTATTCCATACAAAGTCTGTTGGATGAATGTCTCTGCCTCCCTCACCGCGAACGACCAGCCGAATCTTGGGATTGGATCCTTCCCACTCAATATCAATGATTCCGTAGTTAAGACCAAAATAGGTCAGAGGATATTTTCTGGCCAAGTACCACCAGGTTTTTCTTGGTGCCACATGAGTCATCCCACTCGACATAAACTCAAGTTGTCCATAGTTCTGCGAAATGGCAGCGAAGTGTTTATCTCCGGTGAGGAACATCACTCCTTTTGGATTATATTTTTTAACGAGTGTGAGCATGCGGTTCAATTCACTTGGCTTCTCTGCCCATTCTTCAGTGTAGGGAATGAGTGGTGAGAAGATGGATAAACCGGCCATGATTAAGTGCATATCTGCTGTCGAGTTTTTGAGTTCTCTCTCGAACCAATCCCACTGAGCTTTTCCGAGCATAGGATAATTAGGATCGAGATCCTTGAAGTAGCGGTTGTCTAAGAGAATGATTTTGATTTTATGACCACTACTTCCTATTTGATAAGACGTATAGACACCATCTTGCAACCGACGAAGGGAGCTCAAAGGCTCTTCAAGAAAATCCAGAAATTGTTTTTGATTCTCCTTCTTAGTTAAAACAGTGCCATTAGCATTATCCCAGGCGTAGTCATGATCATCCCAGACACCGATCACAGGTGTGCGTGATTTGAAGGACTGGTAGTCCACATTTTGTTTCTGCTTATGGTAGGACGAAGACATGTTGTAAGTATTTTCCCAGTCAGCGTAGATGGCGTCCCCGCCCCAGATGAAGAGATCTGGATTGGTTTTGATGAGATCTCTCCAGAGCGGCTGGGCATCGTTTTGATCATTACATGAGCCGAAGGCAATTCTTTTCACATCATGGAGAGAGTGAACTTTCTCATCATTCGTGATTTGTGAGAAGGCCGAGAAGGACGTGAAAAAGAGCAGGATAAAAGCGAATCCTTTCGCCATAAGAACCTCCATTAGATAATTCATCCTCACATGCGCCTAAATCTATTGCATGTGAATTGTCGGTTAAGGATTGGCGTGAATTAAGTGAGGAGAAAGTTGTTTTTGAATGGGTAGTTGAGAATGAAAATGGGTCCTTGAGCTTGAGTTAATATTAAAACAAACTCATCATTTTAAATTTACTCGAGCGGTGGCTCAATTGGTTTCACTGCGGTGAGTGAGCTGCCGAGTGACGAGAGCATGATGCAAGAGATCGCTACGATTTGCATGAGGGTGAGTTTTTCTTTAAGGAAGATAAATCCCGCGAAGCTAGCGATGGCCGGCTCAAGACTCATGAGTACACCGAAAGTGGCGGTGGGAATATTTTTAAGAGCGAACATTTCAAGAGTGTAGGGAAGTGCACTTGAAAAAATGCCTACGGCGAGGGCCACAGGAAGAAGAGATGGATCAAAAAGTGTCGTGCCTGAACTCGCTAGACCAAACGGAATCACTACGATCGCAGCAAATAGCATGCCCCAGCTCGACGCCACATGCCCCGGAATATTTCCTGCTGCCTTCTTACCAAAGAGAATATAAAGGGCCCAGAAAGCTCCTGCACCAACAGCAAATACTATTCCCAAAACATCGAGGTGTTCAGTCGCAGAACTCGTGGGCATCAGAAAATAAATCCCAAGGCCCGCAGTGATGGCCCAAATGTAGTCGAGAGATTTTTTTGATGAGAAAATCGCCACTGCTAAAGGGCCTGTGAATTCGAGAGCGACTGCAATCCCAAGTGGAATTCTCTCTAAGGCAAAATAGAAAAGCAGATTCATGAGCCCCAGAGACAGACCATAAAACGCGAGAGATCCTAGATCTTTTTTTGAGATCTTGGTTCTCCAGGGACGAAACACACACCATAAAATGAGAGTAGCAAAAAATAAACGCAGGGCCGAGGTCCCCGCTGGACCAGCGATGCGAAAAATTCTCTTCGCGAGTGTCGCACCAGATTGGATCGATGCCATCGCGATGAGAAGAAAGGAGATGGATTTAAACATCCTTCAATCTTAGCTCAGACAAGAAGACTAAGAATAGGCAGAAGAAATGATAAGGAACGTTGAGAAGGCGATGAAAACCCAAGTCATGTTCATTGGCATCGGAGGCTCCTTGATGAAAACATCATTTCATACCAGCCTCGTTTTGCATGTTTGGATTAAGTTAAGAAAAAAAAGGCCCTCCGAAGAGGGCCTCAAGATTATTGGCAGGGATCAGTTTCTGTCGCGGGCCTAAGAGCGAGGGACTGGCTGCAAGATTCGGCACCGCTTGCACCAAGTATACAAGTTCCAACGGAGTAGTAAATCTGCTCCAGTCGGATGTCGTTACCCAAGCACGTGTTAACACCAAAATAGTGCCACTCAAAAGTTTCGACACTGATGCGCGAGAGCTTGTTGCTTTCGCTATAGTCTTCGTAACGTGAGAAAGCATGTGGGTATTTGCTGATGAGATAACGGATTCCGCTATGAGTATTTTCTTCCTCATGATTTTCACCGATCAAAACCCAGCTCATCTTTGGTGATGAGAATGCGTTGAAGGCAAATATTGAGACAATGACAAGTAGAAGAGATTTCATTAAGCACCACCCTCTGAACGTGATTTCTCATGGTAAGTAAACGCGGCCTTAAGGTACTCACGGTTCATACGGGCAATGTGCTCGATAGAAATTCCTTTCGGGCATGTGGCCTCACATTCTGCGTGAGTCGTACAGTTCCCGAATCCAAGTGTGTCATGCTCATGAACCATCTCTAAAGTGCGCTTAGAACTTTCAGGATGACCTTGCGGAAGAAGGGCGAGTTGAGAAATCTTTGCTCCCATAAACAGCATCGCAGAACCGTTTGGACAAGAAGCAACACAAGCTCCACAACCGATGCAGGCCGCTGCATCCATCGCTTCGTCAGCGATAGGTTTTGGAATCAAGATCGAGTTAGCGTCCTGAGCATTCCCAGTGTTCGCCGTAATGTATCCACCCTTAATGATAATTTTATCAAGGCCAGATCTATCAACTGCAAGATCTTTGACGATCGGAAAGGCTGTCGCTTTCCACGGCTCAACTACAATTGTGTCGCCGTCTTTGTACAAGCGCATGTGCACTTGGCAAGTGGTCGTGTTCTTGAAACCACCGTGAGCTTTTCCATCAATCATCATCGAGCACATTCCGCAAATTCCTTCGCGGCAGTCGTGGTCAAAAGCAATCGGATCTTCACCTTTGCGGATAAGCTGTTCGTTCAGGACGTCGATCATCTCGAGGAAAGACATATCCGGAGATACGTGTTCCACACGGTAATCAACGAGTTTTCCCTCTGAGCCGGCACCTTTTTGGCGCCAGATTTTGAGGTTTAAGGTCATATCATTTGTAGAGCTCATTTAAGTCTCCCTTATTTGTAAGAACGTGTTGCGAGTTGAACGTACTCAAATTTCAATTCTTCCTTGTGACGAATTGGGCTTGAGTTTGATCCCGTGTATTCCCAGACTGCAGCGTGAGCGTAGTGTTCATCATCACGTTTCGCTTCACCATCTGGTGTCTGGTATTCTTCACGGAAGTGGCCGCCGCAGGATTCTTTTCTCTCAAGAGCATCCAGGGCCATGAGTTCTCCCAGTTCAAGGAAGTCTGCCACGCGGGCCGCTTTATTGAGCTCAAGGTTGAAGTTCCCTGTATCTCCTGGAACGTTCACATCTTTCCAAAACTCTTCGCGAAGAACGCGAATTTTATCAATCGCTTCTTTGAGGCCAGCTTCGTTTCTTGCCATGCCGACTTTTTCCCACATGATGTGGCCCAAAATTTTATGGAAATCATCAACCGTGCGCTTGCCTTTGATCCCAAGTAGTCTTGCCGTTTGAAGAGTCACGGCTTGTTCAGCATCTTTGAAGGCAGGATCTTCGGTGGTCACTTTTTCAAGAGTCGTGCTCGCAAGATAATTTGAGATTGTGTAAGGAGCTACAAAATATCCATCCGCAAGTCCTTGCATGAGAGCAGAAGCACCGAGACGGTTTGCACCGTGATCGGAGAAATTCGCTTCACCCAAAACATGCAGACCGGGGATGGTTGATTGAAGATTGTAATCGACCCAGAGACCACCCATCGTATAGTGAACCGCTGGATAAATCATCATCGGCGTCTTATAAGGATTATCTCCCGTGATCCGCTCGTACATTTCAAAAAGGTTCCCGTACTTACCAGCAATCGTCTCAACTCCATCGCGCTTAATCGCGTCCCGGAAATCAAGATAAACAGCTTGCTTCGTAGGTCCTACTCCTTTGCCTTCATCGTAGCGATACTTCGCCTGACGAGAAGATACGTCTCGTGGAGCAAGGTTACCGAAGGATGGGTAGATGCGCTCGAGGTAGTAATCTCTTTCATCATCGGGAATATCTCCCGGTGCTCTTGCATCTGCTTGTTTTTTCGGAACCCAAACTCGTCCATCATTTCGAAGAGACTCGGACATGAGAGTGAGCTTTGACTGATAGTCGCCATGAACAGGAATACATGTCGGGTGAATCTGAGTGAAACACGGATTCGCAAATCCTGCTCCACGCTTATAGCATCTCCAGGCCGCAGACGCGTTTGAGGTCATCGCATTGGTTGAGAGAAAATAAACGTTTCCGTATCCACCAGTACACAGGAGGACTGCATCGGCGGCGTATCTCTCGAGCTCACCCGTGATGAGGTTTCGAACGATAATTCCGCGAGCCTTTCCATTGATCGTCACAAGGTCCATCATCTCGCGACGATTGAACATCTTGATCTTGCCCTTTGAGACCATCTTCATCATCCCAGAGTAGCAACCAAGAAGAAGCTGCTGCCCGGTTTGTCCGCGAGCATAGAAGGTACGAGAGACCTGAGATCCACCGAATGAACGGTTATCAAGGTAGCCGCCGTACTCACGAGCAAAGGGAACTCCTTGAGAGACCATTTGATCGATGATGTTTTTTGAAACTTCTGCCAGACGATAAACGTTCGATTCACGAGAGCGATAATCTCCACCCTTGATGGTGTCGTAGAAAAGACGTTTTACCGAGTCACCGTCATTTGGATAGTTCTTGGCTCCGTTGATTCCCCCTTGGGCCGCAATTGAATGCGCGCGACGGGCAGAATCCTGGATACAAAAAGAAAGAACGTTGTAACCAAGCTCGGCAAGAGTTGCAGCAGCTGAACCACCCGCAAGTCCTGTACCGACAACGATTACTGTGAATTTTCTTTTGTTCGCTGGGTTCACAAGTTTCATATCAAACTTATGTTTTTCCCATTTATCTTTAAGTTCACCCTGTGGTGCTTTCGCATCTAGATTAAAACTCATATTAAACTCCCTTCAAGTACGCCCAGACAGCCAGAGAAGCAAATCCTCCGCCGACTGCAACTGCGTAAAGGTAACCGAGGCGTTTTGTGTTCTTAAAATACTTGGCGTGATTCCAACCCATAGATTGAAACGCAGAAGAGAAACCGTGAGCTGTATGGAAAGCTGCACTGATCATGGCAACCACGTACCAAATCACCGCACCCGCGCTCTGAAAATATTCCATCGTCGTTTTGTAAAGGTCGCGCATCTCGACTCCATCAACCTGAGTTGTGTAGTAAGTGCCAAGCTTCAAGGATTTAATGTGAAGGATAACAAAAACAAGAAGAACTAGACCGGTGTACGGCATAGTGAGAGACATCCACGTGCTTCCACGGCCCGTGTTCTTTTTAACCGAGTAGCGTTTCGCCCCTCGGGCCTTCATGTTTTCCATGTTAAGCTTGATCGCAAGACCTAAGTGAGTAACGAAAATAACCGTAAGGCCAATTTCTGCGACGTAGAGAAGGGCGCCCAGGCTTTCTAACTTGTGCGCGTATAGGTTAAATGCGTCTGATCCCATCAGGAGAAAGAAATTTCCGGCGAGGTGACTCACAAGAAATCCGCACAACAATAGACCGGTCACGGCCACGAGTTGCTTTCTTCCAATGGAAGAGAAAAAGTAATGATTAACAGCTGATGTCATCATATGGTTTGAACTCCCTTCATGAAAAAGATAAATGATTTAAGTCTTAGTAATAATTATCCAAAAGACTATCAGAAATACGTAAGTTGTCAGGTAAACTTTCAATAAATTTTAGACCCATTAATGCAGTCGGGCTAAGATTTTTTGACCACTCCATACATCAGCAAACAGCGAGCACGATTTTTCTCGTAGCTTACAATGGGAGCTGGATAATCAGTGACCTTCAATGGATCAGGTCGATGAATTTCTTTTTTCGAGAGCCCTGCCAGTTCGGGGCACCATACACGAATGAAATCTCCATCTTCGTCGAACTTTTCACTCTGAGTGTACGGGTTAAAAATACGAAAGTAGGGTTGAGCGTCACAACCGGAGCTCGATGACCATTGCCATCCACCGTTGTTGGCCGCGAGATCAAAATCGAGAAGATTCTGTGCGAAATATTCTTCGCCAAGTCTCCAATCAACTAAAAGTATTTTACATAAAAACGAAGCGACAATCATTCTCAATCGATTGTGCATCATTCCGGTAGCGTTAAAACAGCGCATGGTTGCGTCCACAATGGGAAATCCTGTTTCTCCCTCACACCATGCTTTAAAGTCGTTGCTTGAACCAAGCCACTTGATCTCATCGTACTCGGGCTTGAAAGCAACTTTTTCAAGCTGTGGATTTGCATCGAGGATCATCTGATAAAAATCACGCCAGATAAGTTCTGAAAGCCAGGTTTTCGCTCCCTCGTCAGTGTGGTGAAGCGAGGCCTTGACCATCTCACGGATGGAAAGATTTCCATGACGAATATAAACCGAGAGGAGAGACGTTCCATCAACGGCCGGAAAGTTTCGGGCCTCTTTATAGTCACTCATAAGTTGGTCAAAATCTTTGAGACGCTTAATCGCGTGGGATCTTCCTCCGCTCAAGAGGGCAGGAGTTCTCTCAAAGCCTAGTTCTTTGTGCCAGTCGTGATCGAGAATATTCTTGGGATTTTTACATTTTGCAATTTTTTTGAGGTCACATTGAAAGTCAGAAAGTATTTTTCCCTGCGACGAAAAAACTTCGAGCCATCGATTTTTATATGGAGTGAAAACTTTGTAGATACTCTCACTACCAGTTAAGACCTCATGCTTTTCATAGAACACACTATCTTTAAATTGTTCAAACTCAAATCCCAAGGCCTTGAGTTTTTTTCCAATGAGTCCATCTCTCTTCTTCGCCATTGGCTCATAATCTCTATTGGCGACGACTCTCTTAACTTTTAATTTTTCAGCAAGCTCTGGAATTTCGATTACCGGATCGCCATAGAGGATGTGGATAGACGATCCCCGCTTTTGAAGTTCTTCTTCTATTTCTTCAAGGGATTCGATGATAAAAGTTAGGCGTCTATCACTTTTTGAATTCAATTTTTTTAAGATGTGAGGATCAAAAACAAATACGAGGTGAGTCTCTCCATCTTGGGTCGCATTTGAAAGGGCAGCGTGATCGTGAAGTCGAAGATCCCGACGGATCCAGCATAGTGAACTCATAGCTGACATTATTTCAGAAAAAAGACGCGCAGGCCTTGGTAAAGAGAGATTTGTCTAAGTTAAGTCGAAGACGAGATGGTTTTTGACCATTTCGTTAAAGCGGCTCGTGAGTTTTGAGTCTACAAAATTCTTATTGGATTGTGGGCCATCTTCAAGGTTTTCTAGCAGATTTAACGCTACCTCATCGAGTTCGACACTCCTAACCTTATCGTTTTTGTCTCTGAATAAGCATAAAACATGAGGCCGTTCATAAACTTCGACTTTTCCTTGGGCCGCATCGGCGAGCATCTTCATCACGTCGAATTCAAGAGACAAAAATAAGGCGGTCGGATTCAGGTGCACACCAGGTTTCACGGGAAAGGGAAGGGAGGATGTTTTTGATTCAAAAAGCGCCATTTCGTAAAAGGCGAGTTCAAAAAGATACGGTGGGCAGTCACCTTCTTCAGCTTTTTGTTGAAGATATTCGGGAAAAGAAATATCTATGAAGTCGGTTTCATATTCTTTAATCACGATCGGCCAGTCGAGATCTGAAAAGATGGCGAGGCTAGGAAACATTTTTTGATAATCGTTCATAGACCCCGCCAAATTTTGATCTATTTATTTCTTCTTTTCTTCTTTTTCGTGTTCAGCTTTTTCTTCAGCAGCTGATTCATGCTTTTCATGACCATCATGATCTTTCATTTCTTCAGTTTTTGTATGGCCTTTTCCTTCATGTTTTTTGTGACCTTTTTTGTGTTCAGCAAAAGCACTTGAAGCGGCGAGAGTAAGCACGAGAGCAAAAGCGATAGCAAATTTCATAAAACTCCTTATATTGTTTGGGACATTGACTTTTCGGAATAATACCCATGAAATTAAGAATTATGAACGATTTTCCACAAGAAAAATATATTGAGCTTGAGAACAATCCTTACTTGCTTGGTCGGGTAGTTATCCATCATGTTAAGAATGATTATCATTGTGAGATAGACATCATTCACAAAGAATCTCATAAGATTTTTCGTCATGTGGAGATTGTTTATAATCAGCAATCCTCAGAAGAAGCACTTATCACGGGTGTCCAAAGATTGCGGGTCTTTTTAGAAAGGGTTGAAGCTGAGAGTGTCGGCGAGGATGTGACTGATGATAAAGAGAAGATTTTACACTAAGAGTATTTTGGTGGGATAATGAGCTCGGGCGACTTAGGACGAGGACGCAAGGCTTGATACAATTAGAATTTTTTCCAAGGCTCGAACTTAAAGGTTTATCTGACTTTCAAAAGTTGGAGTCTGCTCAGTTGCCTCTCTCTGATAAAAAACTCATCATCCAGATCGCAGATTTTTTTCAAACTCCTAAGGCAAACGACGTGATCCGCCGCCAGCATGCGGGCATTTTAGATAAGATCCTAGGGGTCAGAGTTCGTTACATTGAAGAAATGATGATTGCTGAAGCGCGAGGATTTGAGCCCGATGGAACTCATGAAACCTGGGGGCCAAAACTCCACGAGGGTGCGCAAACTTGGGTGGGACTTGATATCCAAACTTTGCAAACTCCGTACTCAGAATGTCTTCGTATTCTTCAACTCTTAAAGATTAAGCCCTATCAGCACGTCGTAGATTTAGGAGCGGCCTATGGCCGCATGGGAATCGTGATTGGTGGGCTCTATATCAAAAATTCATTCACTGGATTTGAGTACGTGAAGTCAAGAGTGGACGAAGGTAATCGTGTCTATAGAGAACTCGGGATGTCTCGATCTAAACTTATTACTCAGGATCTTTTTGATAAAAATTTCGAGATGCCAGAGGCCGATATTTACTTTATCTACGACTACGGACAAGTAGAGCATATCGACCACACCCTCAAGCAACTCGAGGCTGTGGCACAGAAAAGACCCATCAAGGTTGTTGTTCGAGGAAAATTCACGAAGCAAATCATCGCAGACAGGCACCCATGGCTTGATCTTCAGTATGTGGGTAAACTGGAAGAGCTCTTTTCGATTTATTCCGCTTTCATCGCCTGACAAATCCAATTCTCTGAACCATTGAGCGCAGTTTTCTTTTCAAGAAAGAGAATGCATTTCTTTTTCTGTGCAAAACTTACAGCAAAATAAACCATGGGGCGATCAAATTTTTTCTCAGTCTCATTCCATGCCGAGGTTTTAAAAAAATGGGCCTGATCTTTGAAGTACTTCCGCCAAGGAAGTTTTTTAAACGTCACGTCCGGAAGAAGTTTAATACCTTTAGCGGTATAGCCCATCCATATTGGAAAGGCGCGGTCCTGGAAAGTGTATTCAACCTTGCTGAACATAACCTTACCCATTTCAATTTCATAGCGCTCAGGCATGACTTTAAAAATAAAACCTTCGGGGCGCCGGTAAGTTTTTGAAACTGAGACATGGGTCTCAATCGCTTCGAGGGCCTTCATTTCTTTGAAGTCGTAGAGCTGAATCACGAGTTGATTGTAGTTGGGCCGATTCTCTCCACCAAAAAGAAAGGCCACTGTGTCGCCTTGAATGGGATAGGCGGTGGATTTACTGCAAACCGAATCTTTATCGCGGTAGAAACGGAAGAGACTCGCCTGGGCCCGAGAAAACTTGAAAGCTTCAACATAATCTTCAATTTTAAAGAATGTATATTCACCGTATCCTCTTTCCTTAGTTTCAGTGAATTTTGATCCACCCCGAATCAGAAGTTCGAGCCTTTTATTTTTAAAGGTACAGAAACTATTATCGCGAGCAAAAGTTTTTTCAAACAGATCTTGCGAGCTTGTGTCCTGGTTGGCGAAGGCCTGGGATGCTGTCATCAGCAATAGAAAGAAAAATCTCATACCGCTAAGCTTAACCCCGAAGCCCGTTTTTATCTAGGGGAGTTAGTTTGAAAACGGGCTCAATGAAGGTCACCTAGGCCCTTTCAAGTCGGAAACTATCTGAATTTTTTACATCACCATCACCTCTCAAGGCAAAAGCGAGTTATAAATGACCGCATGAAAACACTTTTATTTGCCTTCCTTCTTGGGTCGACTCTTTCTTTTGCCAATGACGGACTCACCATCCCAAATTCTTTTAAAGTCGACGTTACAGGGCACGTGTACCGTGGCAAAGAGCCTAAGGCGCAGGTGAAGGAACTAAAATCTATTGGAATAACCGACGTGATCATTTTTAAAAATGACGTGAAGGGTGAAGTTGCTCAAGAGATTAATGATCTTAAAAGTCTAGGAATCACTCCTCACCATATTCCGTTTCAATGGAAAGACTATAAGAGTATGCAGGAAGCTTGCGAACAAGTTATCGAGGCCCTCACCATCATTGAAAATGTGAAGGCAAAAAATGATAAAGTCTATTTCCACTGTACGGCCGGCGAAGACCGTACCGGTACACTGGCGGGCCTCTACCGCATGTTGGATGAACACCTAACCATGGACCAAACCTTTCACCAGGAAATGTGTCCTCGAGGATTCAGCGATGGAAATCCAAACAAACCAGGAATGGTCACTGGGGCAATCCAAAAAGAACTCACTCCACTTTTTATCGCACTTGCCGGAAAAATTGAAAGAGGAGAATGGCGCGCGGGATCTCTCAACAAGAAAACCTGTGCTAACATTACGGTCGCTCCAACAAAGTTGAAGTGTCGTTAATGGATAAAATGCTGAAGATACTCTCGAATCAGGTCTTGATCTTCTAAAGATAACTTCGCTGCCTTCTTAGGCATACTTCCAGATGTGACAACCTTTAAGAAAAGACTCTTCAGTGGCCTTTTCTTATCAATCCACTTCATTAGATTTTCTTCGCTGGTTATATTCTGATGACATTGAACACAGCTCGGGATCAGGATTTGTTTTTGAATTCGAATGAAATCGACTTTCCCAGATGGAGGAGTGGCAACTTTTAAGTTGTTGATGTAGGTCATGACCACTTCGAGTTCAAGAGTTGAAAGAGGGGAAGACCCCTTGGGCATAGATCCATCTTCGACTTCGGTAAAAAGCTTTGAGAACTCTGGCTTCTTGGGCACGACATACTTCGCGATCCCTTCTTCCGTGGCAAAGTTCTGATGACAAGAAATACATTTCCCATCTAGGATTTTTGATTTTAAACCTGCAAAGGTTTCCAAGTCATTGACGGTGATGCTTCCGGTACGAGTGTCCGGTGCAGAAAATTGGAGATCGGATTTCTTTTCACCGACACAGGCCTGACCCAGGGCCAAAAGCATGAGTAAAAATAATTTGTTCATAAAGTCTCTCCTTAGCGAGCTACGTTCCACCATACGTCACCATCTTCACCATCAAGCTTTAAAAAATCCCAGATTTTAGCGTCGTAAAAAATATTCGACGGAATCGATGGCAGATCCACTGCTTCTTCGTGAAAGAGCATGGGAGCTTTCATGAGCTCCACCCGGTCAAGTTGGTTCACCAACTTAATGCGGTAGTCGGAATCTGGAAGTACTCGCACGTTCACGCACTTCATCTGGACTGAGTCTGGAATGATTTGATTAAAGGTACGAGCAAGAGTTCCCGAGCCCACGGGAAGCCACAGAGTTTTAATAGGCCTCATGATCTTTCGTTCAAGGTAACTCCACTGCAGCGTGAGTTCTTTTTTTAAGTGGTCACGGAAAATAGGGGAATCAAATCCCAGAGGAAGTTGAATCGTATCGGGAGTTTCCTGCGAAAAGCGAAACGCCACTTCATTCGCCTCTTCCAGATTATCCACCATGAGAATATGAGCCCCAAAGGAATGGGCGAGCATGGAGAAGGGATGGAGCCTTTCAATTTTAGGATAGCGTTTATCTTTTTCACAGACGATCGTGCAAGAATACCCAAGCTTCTGAGCGGTGTAGGCGAGAGCGATTTGAGCAAAGCCAGAGAAGGGACTCGCGTAGACGAAGTTTTTGTAACCGGCCAAAGCAAGGTCTTTTAAATAAGGTGCACAGGCGCGCTGTTTGGTTCCACCTGTCAGGAGATCATCTCGAACCACGAAACGCGTGCCATTCCAGGCAGAGAGTTCAGAGATCTGAACCACGGGTGAGAAATCATGCTCTAGAGACTCAGATAGTATTTCCATAAAACTCCCTTTCATCTTAGTTACAGTGGACAGGGAGTCCCATCAATGTAATATTTGGAAACAGGTGTTTACCGAAGGGATACGCATGAATGTAGAAGATGTAAAATTACGTGAAGTTGAGTTGTTTTTAAATCTCTTGAAGCTTAAATCTGTGCGCGAAGTTGGGCGCCAATATAACATGCAGCCTGGTCAAGTTTCAAAGTGGATGCAGGGTCTTGAGAAAAAATTAGGTTGTGCTTTGATGGAAAGATCAGCTTCGGGCATCCAACCCACGGCACGCGCTCTTGAACTCATGCCGTACTTTGAAAAGCTTCAGGATTTGCATGAAGAGCTGACCGGTTTTTCGACCTCCGAAAAAAACTCCTCTGCCATGACTTTCGCCAGTGCCTCTTTTTTTTCAACCTTCTTGATTCCCCATTTAGTCAAAGGCATGCTCGAGACTCGCGGACAGGATTTAAAAGTCCGGGTGCTCGAGATTTCTCCGAACCAGTTTATTCCTGCGGCCATGCGAGGAGCTTTTGAGTACTGTCTCCATTCCCAGGAACTTGAATGGCCGAAAACCTGGACCACCGCAGATGCCGGAACAATCTTGTGGCAACTTTACGCCCGAAAAAAACACCCCGTGCTCAAAAATCCAACCATGAAAGAAGTTTTAAAATATCCGTTCATCGTACCAATTTATTGGACCTCTGAAGGGGCAAGATACGGAGACGATCAATTTCCAATCCCTTGGAAAGATCGCAAACGGGGTCACGAGACCGCGACAGCGGCGAGTGCTGCAGAAATTTTGAAAGTCACAGATCAATTGGCGTTTATTCCTGAGATTGTGGCGCGCAAAGGGGTAGACCTAGGCGAGCTGGAAATGGTAAAGATTCCGTCATGGAAACCAGTGCGTAAGCCCGTTTATTTGAGTGTGAAAAACACCACGGTCAAGCAGCACGATTACGAATGGATTCAAAATGTTTGCAAGGGCGTTTTGAAAGATCTCTAGTTATGAAAACATATTTTTTTAAAGGATCTGCCGTTTTTTTTATTCTTCTGGTAGCGACATCGGTCATGATGGATAGCTTCAAGTTGAATTTCGGATCAACGGACTTTTTCGAAAACCACAATTTCCTTTTTCTCGTCGCCGTCGCGATCTTTCCTCGCCTGACTCTTTTGTTATCGTCGGTATTGAGTGGAGGCATCGTTTGGTGGTTTGGGTTTATTCTCTGCCCGCGAGTTCTCGTCGCTTCTCTAGCGACTGTAGCTTACTTTCATACTAACCCCGTGCTCGTGATCTTGAGCTGGCTCATGGCCATCAGCGGAGAGGTCATGGAGAAAAAGAAACTCGGTGGTGGAAATCGCTTTGTGTTTAAGATGGGAGGAAGTCCATTTGAGCAAAGCCACTACTCTCAGCACCCACAATACGCGCAACCGGAAGCACAACCGATTAAGAAAGACGACGCCATAGAAGCTGAGTTTACAAAGAAAGATTGATGGCGAAGAAAAATACTGATCTCGATCAAGTCGGGATTGGCCCCAATTTACTTTTAAAAGATGTGGATAACACGGCTCCCTGGCTATTTAGGGGAGAGATCGATACTTCCGGAAAAGACAGAGCGTATCTCGCTAAACTGGTTCAATATAAAAAAAATCTCCAGCTCTTAAAGAATATCGATCTCGCTGAGTATTTCCATATCTGCATGGCCGCTCACTGGACCACTGCCGGAACTTTTGTTCCCACCAACGTTGATAACCAAATCCGTGAAACGCTTTGGAAGCATAAACATGTGGCGGGCCACCTTGAGAAAATGGCGAAAGTCACGATTGATTCATGGGCATGGAACTACGAGCAAGTCACGAATCGAAAATCCTATAATCCTGAGAATGGCCAGGTCATGAGTACTCATGAGGGAACATGGCTCTCGGTTGCGATCGGTGGCTACAATGCTCTTAAAAAATCAAAACGAGATTCACTTGCTGATGAAGTGGCTTCTACCATCCTGGCCGAAATTGAGAAAGAAGAAAAACTCCTAATCGAGCTTCGTGAAAAACGTGATCACATCAACTTCCTGAGATCCACTGCCCTCATGGCCCACAATTTCGGAGATCTTGACCGCGTGATTGATCAGTGGGAAATGCCCACAGATGATCCCTTTAGAAAACGCATCTATAAATTGGGTCATGAGCTCAATGAAAAATATTCTCCGATCCTCGTATACTCAGGGCAGGTGAATAAAAAATTTCTCTCGGTTGAGAATCATCGTCACATGTCTATGCGGCAAGCACGCTGCCTGCGCAAGTCACACCACTTTCTCATTCCGGTAGGACCCTTTATGGATCAGTGGGGTAAAACCTTGGGAGAATCTAAAGATCTGACCTTGGCAGAAAAAGGTGAAATAGTGGGAGCATTTTTCGAGGGTTATAAAAGACAAGATGCAGCCTACGGATATGCTCGTGCTTACCGGGGCCTCATTCATTCATTACCTGATGGTCTCGACACCCTCGTCGCTGACATTCCTTTTGATGTCGTCCAAGATCTTCGTAAGAGCAAAATTGCACAGGCCGCCAATCTTGCGGAGGATGAATTTATCCAGATTTTTAAAACAAACCTCGAAGACTTTGAGTGTCCTGTGACAGGGATCAAATTTAAATAGGAGCCATCCATGGACCACACTTTCACCGTTTGTCCCCACTGCGACAGTCTCAATAAACTCAATTCATCAGAGGCCCTCTCAAAAACGCCGATCTGTGGAAAGTGCGGAAAAAATATCTCCCTTCATGGTCTAGTCTCAGAAGTGAACACAAAAAAATTTCAGCGAATCATCGCCAAGAGTGATGTTCCAGTGATCGTTGATTTCTGGGCGAGCTGGTGCGGTCCTTGTAAAATGTATGGACCTGAGTATGAGAAAGCTTCAAAAGAAAATCCGAACACAGTTTTTCTAAAAATAAACACAGAGTCCGAGCAACAACTCTCGGCCCAAATGGGTATTCGCGGAATTCCCTGCACCGTGATCTTTAAAAATGGAAAGGAAGTAAAAAGACAGCCGGGAGCGATGACGTCGAATCAAGTCGGAGACCTCATTCGCTCAGTTTAACAATTTCAGGTCTTTTATTTCCCAAAGAAAAGTTTTTTGTATTCCCCGTAACCTTCTTTATCCAAACTCATCGCCGGAATAAAGCGAAGACTCGCAGAGTTCATGCAAAATCTTTTCCCCGTAGGCTTGGGCCCATCATCGAAGACATGTCCTAAATGTGAATCAGATAAATGACTCCTCACTTCCGTTCTTGGAACAAAAAGTTTTGAGTCCGTCTTTAAGGTCACAAATTGTGCATCCAAAGGTTTTGTGAATGATGGCCAGCCGGTTCCTGAGTCGTATTTATCGAGAGAACTAAACAGCGGCTCGCCGGAGATGCGGTCGACATAGATCCCGTCTTCATGGTTGTCGTGGTACTCATTTTTAAACGGCCTCTCTGTTCCTTCCTCTCTCATCACATTATATTGAAGGGGAGTGAGCTTCTTTTTTAAC
>JBBQGK010000006.1:0-68340 GCA_038322885.1 Bacteriovoracales bacterium
GAGTGGGATCCTTTATATACTCTTTGAAAAGTCCGTTAATTTTCGTTTTTCCATTTTCATCTTCGTAATCAATTTCTGCGCTGAAGATTTTGTGCTTACAGTGCTCAGACCAAGTCTGAGCGATCATCTCCATTTCAACATCTGTAGGATTCTGAGAAAGTCCCGACTTAAGCCTGAGTTCCATGACTTCTGCCGTTTTATAATGATCGCGAACAATTTTCATCTCAGCGACGTTCAAGGCCCAGCAATTTTTTAGTGAAAGATCAGCGAGCTCCTCATCCGAAAGATTCGCGATACCGTATTCTTGAACCGAGACTTCATGATGTAATTTAAGATTGAAATCAAGTCCACTCACCATATTTCCCGCATTCTGCTTAGGAACTGATCTTTTATCTTGGATGAGTGGGTTGAAATTAAGCTTAAGATTTTTTTCAGCAAGAACTCCGGAATGTACCTCTAAATCCATACCGACAAAGACGTTAGTCTTCTGCAAGAGTTCTTTAAAACTCTTGGCCGAGTTATCCGTGACTCCGGGACCAAAGAAAAGTATTTCGGCGTCATTCATTTGCGATACACGATCGGTAAACTCTTGAGAACAATTAATGACCAGTTCCTGATCGACGGTATCGCAGAGTCTATGACCTAAGGCCTTCAGGTCTTCCACTTTGATCGTTCCCGAATGATCGAGCCAAAAGATCTGATGTGGATGATGTTCTTTCGAAAACAAAGTTAAAACAGTTCTATTCATCTTAAACTCCACCGGAGGTTTCGCTTAGTTGTTTTAAAATTTGAGGATAGAGTTCCCACTCGATTTCTTTTCCTCTTTGGATAAAATCGGAAAGAGTATCTTCTTTCAGACGAGGAAATGAGCGTTGAAGTAAAATAGGACCAGTATCCATTCCTGCATCTACGAGGTGGATGGTAATACCCGATTCACTCACGTTATCGGCAAACGCTCGCTCAAACGAATGAAGACCTGGATAGGCCGGAAGTTGTGAGGGATGAATGTTCACGAGTCTTTGCATTCCAAAATAATTCAGAAGTCTCGGACCAATGATTCGCATGTATCCCGCGAGCATTCCCCACCGGACTTGGTGTTTGGAGAGGACTTCAATGACTCGTCCTTCATGTTCGCTACGACGGTCTTTTTTTTCAATCGTATCATTCGTTAATATTTTATAAACCGGAATATGAGGATATTTATCAGCAACAATTTGAGGCAAAGGAGAAGACTCCGAATCAATGACAAGGCAAGAAATTTGAATATTTGAATACTGCCGAGCGTGCTCCATCAGGTTCAAAGCGTTTGTTCCAGCACCGGAGGCAAAAAGAGCAATGTTAGTCACAGTTTTTCTCCAATGTCAGTTCTCATCTGTTCACCGCTAAAACTAACCGTTTTCATTTTTTCGTACACAAGTTCACGAGATTTTTGCAAAGTCTCTCCCCAAGCGGTGATACCAAAAACACGGCCACCACTCGTGAGATAACCAAGCGTATCACTCGCTACACCCGCAAAAAATATTTGCGTATCTTTATCCCGAGTAAGATGAGTCATGTCCACCCGCTGATTCTTTTCAATTTCTTCTCCAAAGTTTCCTGGATATCCCTTCGCCGCTTTCACCACATGAGTTGTGAAAAGGTTTTTAAGGGATAGAGGCTTATCTGTTTTCTGGCCTTTCGAGATCTGAAGTAAATGGGTGCTGAAATCTCCTTCTATTAGCGGAAGAAGTGCTTGGGTTTCTGGATCGCCAAAACGAACGTTATACTCAAGAAGATACGGTCCATCTTTAGTAACCATAAGACCAAGAAAGAGAACGCCCTTAAATGGAGTCCCCATTTCTTTTAACGCTTGAAGAGTCGGTTGTAAGAATTTCTTTGTGACTTCCTGAATGAAAGTGCCGTCAACCCAAGGGACGGGTGAGAACGCTCCCATTCCACCCGTATTCGGTCCGCGATCCTGATCCAAAAGACGTTTATGATCCTGAGCTGATCCGAGATAAGTAAACTGCTGATCATGACAAGCATAGAAAAATGATACTTCTTTGCCGATCAAGGTCTCTTCAACAAAAATACCTTCCTCAAGTCCTGCCATGGGAGTTTTTTGAATCTGCGCTAGAATGTCGCTCGCCTCTTCGGGTCCGTCGCAAACAAATACTCCCTTACCTAAGGAGGGGCCAGAGATCTTAATCACGGGTTTAGAGAATCCGGAAAGAAGATCCATGAAATTATCCTGAGTCCGAAAAGCCTCCGTTAAATCTTTAAAGCGCGCAGTAGGAATTTTTGCCATAGTCATAATATTTTTTGAGAAGAGCTTTGAGCGCTCAAGCTGGGCAGCTTTCATCGTGGGTGCAAAGCAAGGAACATTCCATTTCATGCAAAAATCTGCGACACCTTCGTAGATAAACTTCTCTGCTCCAGGAATCACGAGACCAATCTCGTGGCGCTCGATCGTTTCTTTAAGACTGACTTCATTAATCTCGCCACGGATGAACTGAAGCTTTTGCTGGACCCTTGTTGGAAGTATTTCCATTCCAGGATTTCCAGGCCATAAAAAAACTTTCTCTGAAGAATCGTCCTGCGCCACTCTCCAAAGCAGAGCGTGTTCACGACCGCCGGAACCGAGAATTAGAATATTCATTGATACGCCTCAATTTCTTCGACAATCCGATCAAACATCGCTCTCTGAGTCTTGTCTTGGGATAGTATGGCCTCTGCTAAAACAGTGTATAAAGAACTGACCGTTTTTAAAAAATCCTTAGGTAACTTTCCGGGAGGAGGAACATGTTCTTTGAAAGAAGGGCCAAATTTTTTCTTCCCTTCTTCCATTGATTCATACCAAGGTGTCTTTTTATAAAACTGGCGCAGGATTTCTTTAGAGAGTTGAACGTTATTTTTGGAAAGCCGGAGTTCGTCTGGGCCTATGCTATCAACGAGAATAATTTGTCTTTGACCATTTTTAACTCTTCCAAAAGCAAATTCAACTTTTCCGTCCCAAAGTTCAACTCCGAGATCTTGGAAAGCAGACTTCAAAAAAAGTGCAATTTGTTGCGTGTAAGTCAGGAGCGATTCCCACTCACTGTCACGAAAACCTCCGAGGGTTTTCGCTTCGAGATGAGTGAGTGGACGATCAAAGCGCTCGAGTTTCGTTGTGAATTCGATCATGGGTTTTTCAAAGCGCATGCCTTCTCTATAATCAGCAGATCGCTTTAACAGAGAAGATCCCTTCCCAGCTCCAAGCCGAAAAATAACTTCCAGAGGAATGAACAGATTCTCGTCCTGAACCATCGACGTATAGTCTCCACGAAGGACTTTATAAGGAGTCACAGCGATCTCATCACTACCCACAGGTAAATCTGTCAGATGAGTAGCAAAACCTTGAAGGTTTAACTCTCGATAAAACTTCTTTGTGAAAAGCGCCAGAGCGGAACCTTTGCCTGGTATGTGATCTGGCATCTCGCCCCAGTCAAAGATCGAGTACCGGTCAGAGAATTTGAAAATGAGGTTCTCATTCTGGGAAAAGACGTCTTTAGTCGAACCTTTGTGAAGGAGGCTTCTTTCGGTGTTCATATTCTAAATCCTTCGCGAACCGGATACGGATACTCAGTATTCAAGCAGGCCTTACAAAAACTTGTGTGATTCATCGCCTCGCTCAGATCCGATAAATCATTATAAAAAACTTTTTCAACATCAAGAATTTTTTCGATCTCTTTTTCCGTGCGGCCAAAGGCCACAAGTTCCGTCGGGGTTGGAAAATCAATTCCGTAATAACAGGGGGAGATGATCGGAGGGCATGAACTTGCGAGATAAACGTTTTTTGCTCCATGCTCTCGGAGAAGCTCCACGATCTTGCTGGAAGTTGTTCCTCTCACGATAGAGTCATCGACTAAAAGAATATTTTTTCTCTCGACCTGCTCCCTGATCACACTAAACTTTAAATTTACAGTCATCTTTCGGCGGTCCTGACCGTTCTGGATAAAGCTTCTCTGTACGTATCGATTTTTGATCAAGACTTCGCGGTAAGAGAGTTTCAATTCCTCACTGAGCGCGATCGCACTTGCCCGGCTCGTATCCGGTACTGGAACCACCACGTCAATTTTATCTGTAAAATTTTGCGCCTTAATTTTCCGACCTAACTGACGGCCTAGTCTGAGTCGAGTTTCATAAATGCTCTTTCCGGCCATGGTGCTTTCAGCTCCGGCAAAATAGATCCACTCAAACATGCAGGGAAGATCAGTTGATTTTAAAAGTGATTTGCGGTGGAGTGTTCCGTCGGGCTTCACAAGAATGAGTTCTCCAGCTCCAACTTCTCCGATGACCTGATAATTAAGGAAATTCAAAACCGAGGATTCGGAAGCAAAACAATAACTCATGGTCTGGTCTTCGTTTCTCTTCACTCCATAGACAAGAGGGCGAATGCCATGCTGATCACGAAAGGCCATCAGGCCCTCGCCGCCAATCGTTGCGATGACGGAATAACCGCCCTCTGCAGAATTCATGATTTGTTTGACAGCACCACAAAGCTTCTCAAAAAAATCCACTTCCTTTGATTTACTTAAATGCAGAGTCATCAGATGCAAGAGGATCTCAAGATCATTGTCGCTCGTAAAAAAATGGCCAAGGCCAGTGAGTTCTTTTTTGAGATCAAGACTGTTTGAGAGATTTCCATTATGGGCCATGGAAATCGCATAAGGATATCCCACCATCATCGGCTGCAAATCACATTCGCGAATTTCACCGATGGTAGAATAACGAGTGTGACCGATAGAAACATCGCCGGTTAATTTCTCCAGGTCTTTGGCGGAAAATACCTGAGACACCTGGCCCAAATCTTTATGGGTATGAAACTTCGCCGTTCGAGAATCGTGTGAAGTGATGCCGGCAGAATCCTGGCCCCTATGCTGAAGTAAAAGTAGCCCTTGATGGACTTCATTACTGGAGTTAACTGAGCCGGAGATGCCAACGATTCCACACATAATGACCTCTTAGATAAATTTAAGGTACAAAAAAGGGAAGAGGATTGCCAAGTAGATAAATTAGTAATACTAATATTAGCTATAAGCAGAACTAATAACAACTCATTGCAAAAGTGCTCTATGACGCATACCATAGGAATCATCGGAGATGGCCAGTTGGCCCTGATGTTGGCAGACTCTTTTAAGAAGAGAGAACAGGCATTTTTTTGCTTTAGTGAGAACGAAAATTCCTCAATGGAACTCTTATATCCACAGCAGACTTTAAAAGATGCCCAGCTCTTTCGTGAATCATGTGATGTGTTTACCTTGGAAAATGAATTTCATACGGTTCAGGAACTTGAAGAATTACTTCTGAATAAAAAACAAACTCTCTTTCCTAACCTCTCGAGCTACGGCCATTTTTCAAATAAAATTTTCCAACGCCAGCTTTTTCAAAAACTTGAAATCCCCTCTCCCATCTGGATGGAAGTTCGTGATCCAGATCTCACAAAGATTTATGAGTCAGGCCTCTCATTCCCTTTTATTGTGAAGGCACCCGCGGGTGGTTACGATGGTAAAGGAGTTCGCGTTGTCCGAAATCCATCGGACTTTAATTCCGTAGCTGATGATTTCGGTCTCTATCATGGAAAATCTTTGCTGGTAGAAGAAATGATCTCGATCAAAAAGGAACTTGCACAAGGTTTTGTGAGATCCGAGGACGGCTCTTTTACTTTGCTTCCCCTGGTTGAAACTGTCCAGGTCAATGGAATATGCCAGTATGTCTATCACCCGGCACCGGTATCTCAGGACATTCAAAAACAAATCGAAGAGATTCTTAAGAAATTAATGAAGGCCCCCCTCGTCGGAATCTTTAACTTCGAATTTTTCTTAGATGATCGAGAAAGAGTTTTCATCAATGAGGGTGCGCCAAGACCTCATAATTCTCAACATCTCACGATGGATGCCTCAACATTCTCTCAGTTCGATTTAGTGGCAATGTATCTTACTCCACAAGAAAAAATCCCCTCTAAGCTTGAGACAAAATCTTCAGCGATGATTAATATTCTGGGAAGATCTGAAGGGAAAGAGTACTCGCTCAGGCTCCCTGAGATCAGTTCAAACATTTCAGTGCATACTAAGCTCTACGGAAAAAACAAGTGTGCTTTCGGAAGAAAAATGGGACATGTGAATCTCGTCGATGAAAATCAAACGTCAAATCTCAGAGAGATCGCTCTGAAAATCTTTAAGGAATATCACATATGAGAGTGGCCATCGTGATGGGGAGTGATTCAGATTGGAAAGTGATGAGAAGTGCCAAAGATGTACTAGGTGATTTTGGTGAAGCGGCACACTTGCAAGTACTCTCGGCTCACAGAACACCAGAGGATCTCGGTACCTTCATTATGTGGGCCGAAGAGAATCATATAAAAGTTATCATCGCCGGTGCCGGCGGGGCAGCTCATCTCCCAGGGATGCTTGCTTCCTATACAACCCTGCCGGTCATTGGTGTTCCTATTAATACAACCGCTCTTCAAGGACAGGATAGTCTTCTATCCATCGTCCAAATGCCGAAAGGAATTCCAGTGGCGACGGTGGCGATTGATAATTCAACCAATGCTGCACTTCTTGCACTAAGAATGCTTTCTATTGCTGATTCTAACATTGAGAAAAAATTACGCGACTATCGAGAGAAGATGCAAATTGAATCGAGAAAGAAGACTGCGAATCTTTTGTAAGAGATAAGCCATCATGCCTTCATCGCCTTATTCTCATCAACAATATTGGCCACAACTCCCGGATCAGAAAGAGTTGAGATATCACCGAGTCCGTCGTACTCATGGGCAGCAACTTTGCGCAAAATTCTTCTCATGACTTTTCCAGAGCGCGTTTTTGGTAAACCCTTTGTGATGTGGATCACATCCGGGGACGCAAATCTCCCAATTTTTTCTCTCACGACCTCTTTGATGCTCTCGATAAGTTTTTTGGTGGCCGGCTGGTCTTTATATAAAATGACATAGGCATAAATACCAACTCCTTTTATATCGTGAGGCATGCCAACGACGGCGGCCTCGGCCACATCCTCATGCTCCATCAAGGCACTCTCAATTTCAGCTGTGCCTAGGCGATGGCCAGATACGTTTAGGACGTCATCAATACGCCCCGTAATCCAGTAATAACCATCTTCATCACGACGGCATCCGTCTCCGGTGAAATACAAACCTTTATAGTGAGTGAAATAAGTTTCAATAAAGCGGGCGTGATCTTTAAAAATTGTACGGGCCTGACCAGGCCATGAGCGTTTGAGACAAAGGGCCCCCTCTACCGAATTGCCTAAAACCAGTTCACCTGTTTCAGGTTTCACAATCAAAGGCTCTACTCCAAAGAAAGGTAAAGTAGCAGATCCTGGTTTTGTGGGAGTGACACCAGGAATGGGAGTAATAAGAATACCTCCAGTTTCTGTTTGCCACCAAGTATCTACAATATCACAGCGACCTTCACCAACCACATCGTGATACCATTTCCAGATCTCGGGATTAATAGGTTCACCAACTGTGCCTAAAATGCGAATGCTACTTCGGTCGTATTTTTTTACGAAGTCATCTCCAAATTGAGCGAGAGAGCGAAGGGCGGTGGGAGCGGTATAAAAAATATTCACCTTCAGGTCTTGAACAATTTGCCAGTAACGAGAACAATCGGGATAGGTCGGAACTGATTCAAAAAGAACAGAGGTCGCTCCATTGGCGAGGGGACCATAAACAACGTATGAATGGCCCGTGACCCAGCCGACGTCTGCGGTACAAAAGAAGATATCATTTTCATGATAATCAAAAACGTACTGATGAGTATAGGAAGCATAGGTGAGGTATCCGCCGGTAGTATGTAGAACACCTTTGGGTTTTCCTGTTGAACCAGAGGTGTAGAGAATAAAAAGCGGATCTTCCGCATTCATTTCAGCGTAGGGGGCGTGAGTGGAATGCTTTTTTACCTCATCTTGATAGCGAAGGTCGCGGCCTTCTTTCATCGGAACTTTGGCATTTGTTCGGTTCACCACAAGGACTTTTTCAACAAAAGAGATATCTTTGATCGCCTCATCAGTAATGAGTTTAAGCGCGATGGGCTTTCCACCCCGAAGCCCTTCATCGGCGGTGATTACCAAGCGGCACTCAGTATCGAGAATTCTTCCTTTCAAAGAGTCTGAACTAAATCCACCAAAGACAACAGAATGAATGGCCCCTAAACGTGCACAGGCGAGGACTGAATAAACGAGTTCAGGAATCATGGGGAGATAAATGCAAACTGTATCCCCTCTCTTAATTCCCAGATCAGCTAATACGTTGGTGAGGCGACAAACTTCATCATGCAATTTTTGATAAGATATCCTCTCGTACTCCCCAGGAGCATCTTTGGCCCAGATCAAAGCGTCTTTTTTTCCCCTTTTCTCAAGATGACGGTCAATACAGTTATAGGCCGCATTGAGCTTACCATCGGCAAACCAAGTGAAATTGACCTCAGAGAAATTTCCTTCCCCGGCCTTCGTTGGAGCCTTGAGCCAATCTAGGCGTTTTGAGGTTTCGAGCCAGAAAGAATCAGACTCCTCAAGAGATTTCCGGTAGATGTCTTGATAGGCCTGCATTCCTTTGAGATAGGAATGAGATTCAATATTTTTTTTAACTGGGTAACACTTAGTTTCATTCATAAAATCATCCTTGGTCTTGGCCTTATGATGTCACTCTCTTTTCTTCTTTTCTAGACTATAGTGTGTTAGTTTATGCAAAATGCAATACTTCAATATACAGATCGCTTCTCAACTTTCTGGCGTGGCATCCGCTACGATCCGCGCCTGGGAAAAACGTTATCAGGCAGTTCACCCTGAACGGGCAGAAAATAAGCATCGCCTTTACTCAGAAAAAGACATTGAAAAACTTGCGGTTCTTTACCGTCTGACTGAAATTGGCCAGAGTATTGGGAAAATCGCTCACCTGGATCTGCCGGAATTAAAAGAAATCTACACGACACTTTTACATCGTCCTTATGATGAAAGAGAAGTCGTCGCTTCCCTCTCTACTAAAGTTAATATCGATGATGTTCTGAAAAATTTTCATTTGGCGATTGCGAGCTACAAGCTTGATATCCTTTCTCATGAATTTGAGAAAACAAGAGACATGCTCTCTCCGAAAGATTTATGTTTAAATATTTTAGTTCCCCTCTTTCATGAGATTGGGAATCGTGTTGCTCGCGGAGAATTTTCAACCGCACAGGAACATACCGTCAGTGCCCTTGCCACGTTTTATCTAGGCCAAGTGATCGCCAAGCACTATCAAAAAACAGATGAAAACGGGGATCTGATCTTGATTACGACCCCAGAGGGTGATTTGCATCAAATTGGTATTCTGGGAGCCGCACTACTGTGCGTCCATTATGGACATCGATTTATTTATCTCGGTCCTAACCTTCCGGTTGGTTCATTAGCAGAAATGGCAAATGCTCTCAATGCCAAGGCCATCCTGCTTGGTTCACTAACAGAACAAAAAACATTGAATGATTATCTAAAAACGCTCGATAACAATTTGGTGAAAAAAACGTCAATCTGGATTGGCGGGACTATCAAGGCATCGTCGAAAGCAGAAATGAAGAGAGAATGTTTTGTATTCAACTCCCTCCACGCCTTCGACGAGTTCATTCAAAAATTCTAATTATTCACACTGATAAGCAGTCGCAAAGACCTGCATCTTTGATCCATTGGGAACTTCCTGATTAACAAAGATGCCGGTGGCACTGAGCTCTGCCGCTTGGTTTAAGGCATGATTTAAGGCGATCTCTCTGCTGCCCATCTTATCGAATCCAACAACTTTACCGACCACTGAACATGATGGTTTTGTGCCGTAAACTTCAAGGTCTTTTGCCTTGTTTGAAAGCTTATTCGGATTGCTGCTAGAACACGCCAAAACAGATGCTAGTAAAAGAACATACTTCATACACTACTCCGGTTTAATTTTGGTATAATCATACTCACTTACCAAGGATTGGGCCATGAAAGCATTGTTCCTGACCGTTTTACTCTGTGCCTCCTGCACCAAGTACGCAAAAGTTTCTGCCGATTCTATGGGTATTCACATTGATGAAGTCGACATGAATATTTCACACACCAAAGAAATTCAATGGCGCGTAGGGAAAAGAAAAGAAGAAGTCGTTTCGCAAAGTTTTATCTTCGTCGTGGATCTTCCAAAAATTAAGCAAGACGACCTCGACATTCTCCTCAAGCAGCGAGGAATTGATTCCTGGATTGTTCGTCTCATCATGATGAAAGGTTCTGAACGCCATGACCTTGGATCACTCTATACTCTCTTTCGTCCTCAAAAAATCAGTCGTGGTGTGCAAACAACCGCGTCCACCAGTGCCTCGATCAAAGTCTATTATGCAGCTGCTTACGCATCGGAGCGTTTTCGCACGATGAAGTGCCCACCGTTTAATCATAATAAGCGTATTGATAACATGGATGTCAGAGGAGATCACACTCCCTTTAGTATCTCCATCGAGGGTGCAACGGCCTATCAGGAAAAAAGTCAGTTGATTGAACTCACACCGAGTTCCTTTAACGGTGGCCAATCACTCATTGGAGAATACTTTGTAGAAATAGCTCCCTACGATTCTGTAAATAAAATGATTTATTCAGCTTTCAAAAGAATTCCGAGATACATTGAAATTGGAAGTGAAGACCAGATTGAAATCAAAAGCTGTGCAGGAGTCCACGAAGAAAATCAATGAGCAGGTTTCCCCGCTCATTGGAAGATTTTGATTAGCGAGTTTGAACGCAGCGAAGATCCCAGGCACCCATTCTTGTTTGCTCATAGTTACAATCCCGAAGAGCATTACGGCACATCCCATTGTAGTCAGTTGTTCCAAAGAACATACGAACCGGACGACCATAGCGATCTACGAGAGCAACTCGACAAGCATATCCTGTTGGGTAAGGACGTGGGTATGGTTGTGGATAGTAGGGGCCTGGGTAATGAGGGCCAGGTCCACCATGAGACGGGCCAGGATAATAATGGCCCCCTGGTGTAGGATGATGCCCTTGACCCGGACGATGCTGAGCAAGAGCAACAGTTGTCACACAAGTTAATGCGAAAGCAATAAATAAATTTTTCATAAGATCCTCCTACGATTTAATTCTTACTTAGATTTTTAGTCTAATAAGCGATTTGAGCAAGAAGATAAAACTGACTTGAGAGTAAGAATGACGGAGCCAGAATGACCCCGCCAAATTGAATCTAAATTTATTCTTAATAATTAAACTGCGCCTGTACACGAAGCAAATTACCTTTTTGGTGAGAACGAAATCCTGTATTTGTTGGATCATTTGAAGATTGGGTTAATCGATCTGAAAGTGCGTAGGCCACAGTTAATTCAAATGCAGCGTGGGGTTGCCACTCAGTGCCTAATTCCCATTCATTCATTTTCGTGAACTCCGCATTGTTCATAAGTTTTTTTCCCCCCTTATAATTCTGGTAACGAACGAAAGGTTGGATACGATGATTTTGATAATTGTATTGGTAGTTCATGAGTGCATAACCACCACTCAAGTTTTTCGTTTTAATTGTTCCTGATCCAGAATCAAATTGAGGTCCAAGTCCGTTGTTATACTCGGCCTGGAATCCAATTGGTTGAGGATAGTAAATAAATGAATATCCCTGACGAGCATCGTAGAAGTTTTTATTCAATCCTTGATCGAAGGTATTGTAATCCCCTTCGTAGGCTTGAGCTGAGACTTCGACAAATTGTCCGTTGGCCATTTTGTGTGGGTAGGTAAAACGAAGCGAGCGGTGAAGCCCATTGTTGCGTTCAGGGCGGTCCATACTCTGACCGTTATAAACACCTGCTGAAATCATACCGTAATCTCCAGAGCCCTTGAGTGCCGCAGTTGCGAGTTCCTTAAAGCGCTGACGAATTTCAGTGGGAGCATACATTAAGAAGATACCAGTATCTCGCTCGTTAGGAATTCCGGAGTTGATGGCATCTGTACGATCGAAGGCCGTTCTTAATCCAGATGATTGTAAGTTCTCAAATCCGAAAGGTACTTTCGACTGACCGAAACGCATACGCCATTCTTTATCCTCAGTTAAGTGATAATCGAAATACATGTCTCGTATCTGAAAATAGTTTTGTTGAGGTTGATTGTTGTTAGTGGCCGTTGCGTTCGTCGCATAGTCCGGTTGAATATAAATGAAGATCCGGTCATTCACATCACCAAAAAAAGTTAAGCGTGCCCGGCGCATGAAAAAGCCCTGCTTATCGCCGATCGAACCATCGCAGAGAGTACATTTGAGCTTAGAATTCGTTTCGCCGATACGGTTATAACGAAAATCTGCGTACCCTTTGAGCTGTATTCGTTCATACCATTTATTGGCCATGGTCTCGCTGATGACTTTCTGGATTTGGGCAATAGAAGTCCCGTCACGCTCGGATTGAGCGAAGGCGGATTGTGATACCAAGAGAATGAGGACTAATAAGAACTTCATCGGATCTCCTTAAGAGGTTTTTCGTGAAATTTTTTTATACTTTTGCGCTGAGTTTGTTTGTCAGCGTTCTGTGAGGCTTAAGTTAATGTAATGCCGTGAATAAATTACCCCTCATGTGGTGAATTTTTTGGGGGAGGGTATAGTTCGCTTCTATGAAAAATTGGTTCTTTCTTTTAGGTGGGTTAACTCTGCTGGCGGGTTGTGGAGTGGAAACAAAGCGGGCCTCTTTGCCTGACTTAGATATCATAACAAATGATCTAAACTCTTCTCCTCCGGTCCTACTCAAAAGGCAGCAATCGACATGCGGGGCAAAGAGTTTCCTTCCAAATCAGCTTGATCTCAATCTCCACTTCTTTATGGGTGGTTTAATACAATCGGAGAAACAAAATTTCGTGTCTTTATTTAATGGTCTTGTTCTTCAGAGTCCCAAAAATGATGTGATCGATAGTTCCATTTACAACATGGATAAAGAATATTTTCCGCGCGGTAATTTCCTTGAGGTAAAAAATTATAACATTGGTGAAAGCCTAACTCTCTGTCCTGAAGCTTCAGAATACGAACGAGAGACAGTTGAATCTGCGGGCCTCAATGCTGCCTACGTGATCAACAAGACCTATCACGCTGCTATGGATGCAGATAAAAACCTCGTTCTCTCCCCGATCGGATTAAATATCTCTCCAAACATTCGCACGACGTACGTGAAGAGGAGTTCAGATGGAACTCCTGATAAGCTTGAATCTAAATATGAAACGAATAATGCTTTCTATCAACCCAGTTTGAAATCGATCACCTTCCTTCCTCATAGTGTTGAATGGCAGGAGTTGAAGACGGGAGTAAGTTTCTGGGAAGTCCCGATGGTCGGTTCCCATGAATATGCCCACCACATATTCCAGACTCTCGCATCTCCAGAACTAGCTCCTAGAAGTGATGTAAGACATAGCTGTTTTGGAACATCTCCCGGCATTGTTGATCAGGCAGAAGATGCTCCGCCAACCGACATCTTGACTCCAAACGCGACCATCCTCGCAGGATATAATGAAGGTTTTGCCGACCTCGTTTCATACTATTCGCTCGAAGACATTGAAAGAGGTGTAGTCGGAGTACCTTGTCTGCAAGTCTCTCGAGACGTGGGATCTGCAATTTTTATCGATGGGCAACCCAAGACCTTTTCAAAGGATGCGCTTGATACATTTGTCAGACCGAAGTCGTTTCTGCGCTTTGGCTGTGAACAAACCGACTTCAAGGATGCGCATGCTTTCGGATCGATTTTTGCTCACAATGCAGATAGTTTTTTAAGTCAGATCACCGAATCTAAGACGAAGAAACTTACAGGTCTCTTGGCCTGGGCAAGGGCGATCAAAAAAAACAATAGCTCATTCACTTCTCTTACTGGCGAAAAATATCTTAAGTCGATTTATGTTTTATTCCTCAGAACTTCAGTGATGTCACTTGGTCTTGAGATGAAACCAAACTGTCTTCGAGCGGAACTAAGCTTTCCGGGGATATCTAAGATGATGATTGAATGTAGTGGTTCATGATATGACATTTGAATATAAAATGCTCATTCTCATGACGATGTTTTTTATACTGGCCTTTCTTCCTGCAAGTTTTGCCAAAGTTAGGACTTATGGGATTTGGTGGGCGGCATCTAATCGAGATCAGGTTCCTCAAACCCAGCTTCCACTTTGGGGTCAGCGAGCGGAACGAGCTCACATTAATCTCAAAGATAATTTCCCTGGTTTTATAGTGGCAATTCTTCTTCTAGGGACCTTGGGTAAATTTGATGAAATAACCTCCTGGCTTGCAGGTCTCTATGTCCTAGGACGCATAGCCCATTTCTTCTTCTACGTTACTGGAATATCTCTCCCAAGAACTCTCGGATATGGATTGGCACTGAGTTGCAATATTGCCTTAATGATAAGAATATTTAATTAATCAATAAAATCTATTAATTTAACATCTACCCCTTCCTGGCCTATTTTCTCTCCATCGTTCACAAGGAGAAAATATGAAACGAATCATGATCATCGCCCTCTTCGCTACCTCTTCCGTATTTGCACAAAACTATAGTTGCTCAACGGACCATGAAGGCCTTCAGTTTAAGATTGAAAACAAGACACTTAAAGGCGGCCTCATGACCGGTCTCGGCACGCGTCTCGCAAGCAGCACTAAGCTCTCTGGATCACAAACCCCGAACACTTATGGTTCTTATGATTTGCTTGATGAGAAAGGAAGCCATGGGAAGCTGACAATTGTTACGCAATCGACTTACCACCGTTCAGGTCTTCTCGGAACGAGTGTCAGTGTCAATCTTGATTACTTGGGTGAAGCTCTCAAATTCTATGATTGCACCGTGAAATCCGATGTGATCGTGTCACCTCTACCGACCCGACCTTTGCCGGAATTTCCGTGCCACACGCGTAACTGCGCTTTCTAAGCAATGAAAAAGTTGTTCTTGATCATCTCTTCACTGTCGCTCCTCTTTGGAGCGACATTTTTTACTAGTTTCGGCACACCCGTTTTAATTGAATCGAAAGAGTCTAAGAATAAAAGCAACGAAGAAGTTTTCAATCGAATTTCTTTTGTCCCCGGATTAAAACAAGATATTTGGCTCATGAGGCAGTCCCAGGACGGACTAGGACTCGAAGCTAAGAAATGGGACGAGCTCTCTATTGTAGTGGATAAGACGACAACACCCTTTACCGTTTCGTATCATCAATATGAAAATGGAAAGGAAATAGAATACCGAGCTTCCTGCTACCTTTGCCATGCCAATGGGCCAAGAGCGATCAGACCCAATCTTGATTCTAAGACCGTGCAAAACTCGGCCTGGGAAAAGATAAAAATTTCTGCAATGAATTTAAGAATTCATACTTATGGGAAGATTGCCTTAGATTGCAACGAAGCTCTTTTGAATGGTAAGGAGAGAATCACGCATCTTGGGTATGATCATTTTCCAGAGAGCGAAGTGCTGAATGTACCAACATGCCTGAAGTGTCACAATGAAGATGGATTTCTAGGGCGGGGAAAGCTTAAAAAGCAACAACTCTCAACCATCGATCATCTCACAAAAACCAAAGCGATGCCCCCTTGGCCTTACTCACTGAACGCTGAAGAGAAACGAGAGCTCCAGAGCTTCATTCACGGCATCTAGAAACCAATTTCTCGGAGTGTTGATTGAAGTTTGTACCAGTCATTTGTCACTTGAGACTTATCACCATCGTTAAATCGCTGAACGTTTTCATCTACGCCGCCGTATCGATAAGTCGTAAGATCAGTGAGGTTCCCCATGATCGCTTGCATACGATCAACGTGCTTCTGGAGATCATCGGCGTAAACGATCGCCTTGGGGTTAATGCCATATTTACTCAAAAGAACTTTCAGCATGATGCCTTTGTTTTGACCCGAGGTCATATAAACCCCATTCATGAAACTCACAGCTCGAGCTGGACCAAGGGACGCAGTCTTGACATCTTCAGAGGTCAGTCCAGAGCGAGAAAGATCGTTGATGTCGTAAGGAATATAGTCCGAGGGAACATCAGCTGCTGAATTTATAGTCGACGGGGCAAAGTTAAGTCCGTTTGATTTCAAAGCAGATTCCGTAAGATTTCGAACGTTGGATCCTCGAGAAGTAAGGAGAACGATCTTAACTCCCATTTCTTGCAGTGTTTTGATTTTAACAGGAAGATCAACTTCGGTTGTCTTCATTTTTCCGATGGTATAAAGCAGGGCCTGGGCCTCTAACAGTTTACTACTCTCGGTTGCAACACATGTTGGTCTACAGTTAGGATCTTTCATAAGGCCCTCTTGCCACGTGTACCACTGATCAGAACCCAGATCAGTGATCGAGGTGAGAAGGGTGTTATCAATGTCGAAGACCACAAGCACATTATCGGTTCCGTAAGAGCTTACTTTTTCCTGAACCTTAGAAACAACATCGCTCATCGTATTGGTCTTGAGGGCATCCGATGCACAAGCAACCTGAGATAAGAGGGCGATAAAGAAAAAGAAATGTTTCATCTGTTTGGCCTTCGGAGTGCGTTTTCTTAAGGTGATATCATTATTTACCGTGTTGAGGCGATCTTAAAGTTGTTCTGAATCTTTTTCACCCCGAACCTTTTTCGCTGCCTAAAAAATGGACGGCTTTAAATAAAGGAGAGGTAAGCGCTTAGAAAGATGATTTTCGTTTCTCGATTCTCAGTTTCTGGTTTATGGCATCAGCGGCGTTTACTGCCTGGTCCCAAGCTGTGTAGATTTGTTTTTTGGCATTGGCCTTAAGGTCTCCTGCTACATATAAACCCGCAACACTGGTCTGTCCTGATTCATCGGCAACAACAAACCCTCGATCATCTAGGTTGGCCATGAGTTTCTTCGCGAGTTCATTGTAAACAAGCATTCCGAGGGATACAAAGCACATCTGAGCTTCGATGATCTTGCCGCAAGAGAGCCTAAAACCCTGAAGGGTCTGGCCCTTGTTCTCTCCCACTATTTCGGCGATGACTTCCTCATAGGTTTCGATCTTATATTTATGTAAAAGCTCTTTCACGTCTTCAGCATAATCCGCTTTTTTACCATTCGTAAGTATGATCATTTGTGGTTGCTGGTATCTCTCAAATAGTTGAATCGCCGACCAAGCAGCACTCTTATCGTGCCCAAGGACCACCGTTTTTTTGCCCAGGGTGTGATGCCCATCGCAGCGAAGACAGTAGTCAATGGTTTGGGCATTGGCATAGTCAAAGACTGTTTCAATACTACCAGAAATTTCTGGCTGGACGTCCATGACTCCAGTGCAGAGAATGACATTCTTTGCTTTTGAAACTTCACCCTTAGAGTCTGTCAGTTCAAAAATACCATCTGCATTTTTGACAATGTCCATGACTCCAGTATTTTTCTTGAGATGCAGCTTTGAGGCAAACGCCGATGCCTCAATCCATTTTAACGTTTCAAGATTTGGCTCTTCAATCCCGCGCTTATATTGAAAGTGCGCTGGCATGTTTTCAATTTTTCTGACCCATAGTGCGCGAGATTTTTTCTTATCTTTGGGGGATCCTGGATAAAGAAGAACATCATCATTATTCAGAACTCCGCGCAGAGTGGCCATGATCCCGGCAGAACCGCCACCGATGACTGCAATCGGATAAATTTCTTGGTTCATATATTTTCCATGATGTTTTTAGCTGCGGCAAGGCCCGAGAGCCAGGCAGAGGCAGCATTATATTTTTTTTGATCATCAAAAGCATCGCCTGCTAGAGAGATCTTTCTATCGTTATAAAAAGGTATATCGATTCCGGCCTTAACCTGTGAGTAGCGCCATTTTTTTAAATCAAGGCCTTCAAGCTTTCGGTCAAGGATCATTTCTGCCTTCAGACGAATATCATCGTCACTCTCTTCAAAATATTTTTCAGAAAATTCATCCGACATTTGAAGTCTCGTTCCAGCACCGATAAATAAAATACACATCGTGTATTTTATTTCTGCACACACATTTTTGGAGAGCAGCTCTCTGGTTTGTGGCAAAGGGGAAGTTATGAGAATGTGATCGTAGTGGAAAGTCTCTCCTTTCTCTGTTTCAAGCTCACCGCTTTGATGAATAGCCTTCACACGGTCGTTAAAACGAAGCTGAATCATTTCCGGAGAATTTTCTAGAATTTTTCTCATCGCCTTTGGAAGATCCGTGGCCGATCCAGAAAGTTTTAGAAGCGAGGAATATTCCTGGGCCATGAGATCAGTTTTAAGAACACGCTCAAGATCATCAAATTTTTCGGCGCCATGATTAACCGATCCACTATCAAATCTTCGAGTTGCAATCCTACCTCCAACGGAAGGAGATTTTTCCCATAGGGTGACTTTGACGTTTTGGTTTTGGGCAAATTCCAGAGCGGCACGAAGTCCCGAGAGACCGGCACCTATAATGGCGATGTTTTTCATGGGTCATATTAGTATGAAACTAAAAAAAAAGGCCTCACATTTCTGTGAGACCTTTGACTTGGCACCAACTAAAAAGATGGTGCCCGGTCGCGGAATTGAACCACGGACACAGGGATTTTCAATCCCTTGCTCTACCGACTGAGCTAACCGGGCAGTGCAATCGCACGAACTAATATCTTCTAAAAAGATGAACTCTAAGTTAATGTTTTGAAGAACTTTCGTCAACGATTTATCCCAAAAAAGATATGCTAACAAGACGAGTCAAGATGTCCACTAAAGTCCTTTGCACTGAACTCACTCTCCCTTTTTTTGAAGTTAATGCACTCGCATTTATTCCCAACTCTGATTATGAGAGTGAAACCAAGATTAAATCCGAGTGGGCGATCTTTACTCATGGTTACACTTCCCACAAGGGAGACTGTTTAAACTGGGCCACGCGTTTAGTTGAATCTGGCGTTCCCTGTATTATCTTTGATCAACCTGGCCACTATCTTGGCAGCTTTCACGAAGTAAAATCAGTCGATGACTTTAAGAACCATGCTCATGACTTGTTCTCTGAAGCCTTTTCACGCTTACATCTTTTGATGGAACAAAACTTGGGTCTCGGAAGTTTTCCCACCTGCACGTCCATCATACTTGGTGGTCATTCGTTGGGTGGATATACATCTCTTCGGGCGATGGAGCTCAAGGCGTTTGCGAATTTAAATCGAGTGAATATTTGTGTTGGAGTGGGACTAGCTCAAAGACAAGCGACTCATCTTTTTGAAACAGCATTTTACGAAAAAACTTTATCGATACGTCGTCAGTTAGTTTCTCCAGCTCTTGATTCTAAAGTTATCTTCACATGGCTTAAAGAAGAGAAAAGCAATATTCTATTAAAAAATGAGCGCATTCATCTGATCGTTGGAGAAGATGACGTTGTTGTTGGTCCGGGTGGTCTTGAAAATTTCACGGAAGTCCTGAAAGCAAATGACAATGATGTCACCTTCGATCGGCCTAAGCGTCTTCCTCATCATGAGCCTGGGCTGGCGTCTCCGCATATCTATTCATTTCTTAAAAATCATTTTGGTTGGGTAAAATAATCAAGCTAGCTTTAAGTTTTATTCTTTAAAAGCAGGCGTAGAATTGAATCAATGCAAGGAGGTCTTTATGAGATTCTTTTCGTTATTCACATTTGCTTTTCTACTTTTAAATGCCTGTGATCATAAATACGATCAAGACAAACATATTCAGAAACAAGAATTTAACTCTGATAAGCATTTAAATAATAAGGTATATGAAGATGACTTAAGGAATGGGATTCTTTCCCACCGAAATGAGATTGAGGGCCTTCAGCACTAATGATCTGATTTTGTGTGCTTTAGATTTTTAAGCCAACCCTCTCTACCCGGGCGATCGAATGCTGTTCCAAATATTTTCTTTCTAAAACCTCTATTTGTACTTTCCGTGAGTATCGATTTAAATTTTACCAGATTTGATCCTAGAAACCATTCTCGTAAAAAATTGAATCTTTCTTTTAGATCAAAGACTCCACTGACTCTTAGTAAAACTTTTTTGTTCCAGGGACAAACATCCTGGCAAATATCACAACCAAAGATTTCACCGCGGGATTTATCAAAACCCAAAGGGGGATCAGCTTCCTTCATGATTTCGATAGTAAATGTTGAAATGCATTTTGAAGCTATTAATGTTCGCGAATTTGGATCAATGGCATTTGTAGGACAAGCATCGACACAGGCAACACATTGACCACAATGATCACTTTCTAAGGTTATGGGACTCACAATTAATTTCTGATTTAGAAGTAGGCTACCAATCAAAAAGTAGCTTCCTTCTTTTTGATGGATGAGCATAGAATTTTTTCCAAACCAACCCAGCCCTGCTCGAAAGGCAAGATCTCTTTCTAGAACGGGTTGTGCATCAAGAGTGATAAAAGTTTTTAGCTCTGGAGATTTTAATTGTAGATGGTCGCTAATTTTAAGGAGTCTTGATTTGAGAGCGTGATGATAATCTTCTCCCTCAAAACCAAGAGAGTATCCTGCGACCTGATATTTTTCATGATCCATCAGCCATTTTTTTGGGGCCTGGTAGCTGAACAAAAAAACAACTGCTGATTGAAATTCTGGCCAGACGTTTTTTACGTCTTCTCTGAGAGCTCTACGATGATCTTTTAGGTAATTCAGTGGCCCTGCATGTCCCGCAGCTATCCATTGATTGAAATGAGAAAGCGAACTTGGAATAGATTCTTCAGTATATCCCCAGTCAAGAATCCCTAGAGTCTCCAAAAAGCCTTCTTCGAAAGGCCCGGATGATTTCATGGATTGAACGGAATAATTTCGATGGCACCCGTTGGGCAGGCTTCGACACAGGCCATATCCAGGGTACAACGATTTACCCTCGCTACATTAATACGAGTTTCGTGATTTTTATCTGTGGAGACCGTCCAGATTTCGAAGGGGCAAACGCTGATACAGGCCTGGCATGAAGCACAGATCGTTGTATCAAGTAAGACCTTTCCCTTGTCGAAAGACACCTCCTGGATGGAATCCTGGTCAGTGTGTTTTATCGCTTTCGGAACGTCTTTAATACTTTCTACGCGAACGGAATTAGTCGTACCCTGACGGAAAAATTTCCCATCGCCAACAGTGATGACAATCTTGTCACCATTCACAAGATGATTTTCTAATTTCAGTTTATCAATCACCATCGTTTCGAGCTTATAAGTGTCGGTGTCTTCGTGGATGTTAAAATAATATGGAATGACACCCCAGTAGAGCGAGAGCTTTCGGATCACATCAATTGAATGAGTCACTCCAAGCACCGGAGTTTTTGGTCGAAACTTTGTCATGCGAAGACAGCTGTTTCCCCCCTCAGTGATGGAGATGATCCAGCGAGCATTTGTTTTTTCGGCAACAATCGAAGCCGCAACTTGAACCGATGCAGTGACACTGTTAATTTCGATATTGCGCAAAAGAGGTCTCTCAGTTGGTTTCTTTTCCGCTTCTTCGATAATCTGGCTCATCATAACGATGGCCTCAAGTGGATATTTTCCAGAAGCTGTTTCTCCAGATAGCATTACCACGTCAGTCCCGTCCCAAATGGCATTGGCCACATCCGAAGCTTCTGCACGTGTCGGACGCGAGTTAGTGATCATACTCTCAAGCATCTGGGTCGCTGTGATAATGGGCTTACCCAAAGAGTTACAGAGTTGAATCATACTTTTCTGAATACCAGGAACCAAATGGTTACCAACCTCAACTCCCATGTCCCCTCGAGCGATCATGATAGCGTCAGAGGCCATCACAATACTTTCCATATTATCTAGGGCCTCAGGCTTTTCTACCTTTGAGACAATCGGAATATTTACTTTCATCGAATGAAGGAGTTCTTTGACTTGTAGAATGTCTTCAGCGGTACGGACAAAACTTAAAGCAACGTAATCAATCCCCTGTTTTAAGCCAAACATCAGATCTTCACGATCCTTGTCTGTAAAACTTGGAGCTGAGACGTTAACGTAAGGAAGATTAATTCCTTTATTCGATTTCAGTATTCCGCCAACTTTAATTTTGATTTTTAAAACGTCTCGATCTTTTTCAAACGCCTCAGCTTCCATTAAACCATCGTCAAAAAGAATCCGTGCGCCCACGTGAGCATCTTTAACAAGATTTTTATAAATGGTTGGGATGAAATTGTTCGCGTATTCAGGATACTGATCCTTCACATGTGAAGGTCCGATCACCCAGACCTCATCATCTTTCAATTCAATAGGAACTGGAAGTTTATCCACTCGGATCTTTGGTCCTTGCAAATCTAAAAGGATAGAGATCTCGCGACCAACATTCTTTGAGGCCTGACGAATATTCTTAATACTCTCAGCGTGCGCATCGTAAGTTCCGTGAGACATGTTCACCCGAGCGGCATTCATGCCCGCAAGGATCATTTTCTCCAGCATTGGAATGGTGTTGGAACTAGGACCGATGGTCGCAATAATCTTCGCGCGACGAATAGACATGGAAAATTCTTTTTATAAAGGTTAAGTCAAAAATTAACTAAGTTTTTTGAACTCATCCAACTGAAGCATGCGCTCTTCGTGACCGGCCGTAATACCCGCAATCTTATTTTCGTAAGCGGAGATTATGCGACCTTTTTCGTCTTCAGCAGCACCCTTGGTTCGTTGAATTTCCATCTGATGAGAAGTATCTTTTTGAGCAAGCTCTTTACTCTTCAGTGTGTTCAGTTCTTTTAATCTATTCTCATAATTGTTGGTAATCAACTTCATTTTCGTATCATTATCAACCTGCATCTTATCTAGTTTGCGCTGATAATTGACGACGACAGTATTCATCTCTGTGCGTAACTTGTGTTCACGTTGATCGAGGGCAATTTGTGAATCTTGTTGTTCAGACTTGCGACGACCATCGTTAATTGCTCGCTCAGCTTCGAGTTGTTTTTCAGTCTGATCAATGATGTTGCTGACCTTTTGGCCCATAGTCATTTTAAGTAGATCATTCTCACGCTTTGCCGTAGCTAAGAGCTGTTCATAATTTTGCGTGGTTTTATCCATCGACTGGCCAAAGTCACGCTTAAGTTCAAAAAGTTCTTTCGAACGTTTCTCGTTAAGATCTTTCACAAAACCAGCTTTGTCTTTGTTAGATGTCACTGTGACATCATCAATGCTCAGCTTTGTTCTTTCTTCCATCGTCGTCATCGCCTTATGGAAGTTTTCTTTCAAGTTGCCAATTCTTTCATTGGTCATTTTTTGTTGATGCATCAGTTGAGTTTCAAACGACTTTTTATCAATTCGATTAACATACTCTCGGTTATCCAGTGCTTTGGTCGACTTCTCACGCTCTTTAGCTACAGTCACAAGCTTATTCGCATTGAGGTCATTTACGGCGCGATCCTTTCGCATAGTCGCTTCAGACTTCTCGGTTTGCATTGTTTCTGAGAAAGCTTTGCTGTCGGCGTTTGTTTTTTCTTCGTAAGCTTTCGTCTTATCTTTCAAAGTTGTTTTTAGAGAATCAATTTTATTATTAAGCATGTCCTCATCTTTGAGGCCCATTTGCTTGTTATTTACATCTGCAAACTCGCTAGATCCATTGTCTCTTCGACGCTTATCAAGTTCGATATCACGCAATTTTTTATCAAAACCACGCTTGATATCGATGACCTTATCCTGAGATTCGCGGTTAGCGCGAATCGCATCTTTGTGCTGAGCTTCTGCCAGCATGTCATTCTTGCTTGTGTAATCTCGGGCAATGTTTTCAGAACGATTATTATGAAATTCAGACAGACGCTTGAGCTTAGAGTCAGTGTAATCCTTAAGCTGTTCTTTCTCGGCCGCGCTCACATCTTTAGTCAGCTTAAGATCTCTCCCAACTTTGTCTTTTAATTCATTCTGTTTTTCCATCTCACTACGGCGGATGTCATTGACATGGTCTTCGTGTGAACGGACTAGCTGCTCTCTCTGGCGAACATTCTGCTCTTTAACATCAGCACCTGCACCCTGCAATTTTTCCTGATACTTAGAGATGCTCTGATCATTAGACGACTTAAGATCTTTAATATTTTTTGAATAACGGTTTTTATTGTTGGCCTGAACATCAGCATTGGTTTCAGCTTCTGACTTATGCGCCTTCTCATAGTCAGTTTTGATGTCAGTCAAACGGCGATCGAAGTCTTTTCTTGTCGTTTCACGATCTTTTGTAAAGTCCTGACGAGTTTTTTCCATCCGCTTGTGATAATCATCATTTTTCGCATCCAGAGCGGCTTGAGTTTTTTCTTTGATATTTTCGAGAGAGCTTTGGTGAGTTTTTTCAAGATCAGCACGATCTTCAACGAAGTTTTGCGCCTGCTTATTCTGGACATATTCATTACGTTTTTCTAGATCATCAACACGCTTTTCACCGGCCTGACGGTTTTTAACGACCGCATCCTGCATGTTTGCACGCTCTTGCCCAAGCTGTTTAGAATAGTCTACGCCCTTCATGGTTCTTCCTTATGGGTCAATTCCTATGACCTCACTACCTAGTATAGCATTCGGGAAAAATTGAAAAAGCCTTGGGTAAATCTTGCTGATCTCCCCAAGGCTTCCATCTCTGAAACTAAATTAGTCGACTATCGAGCAAGTTCTTCGTCAATGATTTCCGCAAAAACTTCAATAGGTTGCGCACCATTGATGAGCTGACCATTAACAAAGAAAGTTGGTGTAGATTTTACCTTTAAGACCGCACCCTCTGCCTTATCGGCCTGAACTTGGGCCAAATACTTATTCTCGGCCATGCACTTATCAAAATCAGCAGCTTTTAAGCCTGACTTGGTTGCGAGTTTTTTAAGACCTTCTGGATCCAGGCTCTCTTGATTAGCAAACATCTCGTCATGCATTTTCCAAAAGAGATTCATGCCCTGCTCGTTTGCACACTGGCCAGCAATGGCAGCGCGCTCAGCATGGTTATGAAAAGGAAGTGGGAAGTTCTTGAATGAAACTTTTACTTTATCTCCATACTTCTTCTTAATCTCTTTTAGCAGATCAGCACCCTTGGCACAAAATGGGCATTGAAAATCAGAGAACTCAACAATAGTTACTTTTGCATCTTTGCCACCGGCCCAAGGAGCATTTCCAACTTCCACTGGGAAGGTCGGACGGCGGGGTTTTGGAATGTAGATTTCAACTGGAGTTTTGCTTGTCTGCTCAGCAAGCCACTTATCGACAGCTTCTTTTTTACGTTCCATCTCGATGTAGTTTTTGATTTTTTCTCTAACTTGAGGATTAATATGCTCAGCAGGGATATTTTGATCCTTGATGAAGGCATCGATCTCTTTTTCAGAAATCTTCACGTCTTTAGAGATGTATTTACTTAAGAAATCATCGTTAGAGAGATCTTTCTTTCGTGCATCCTTATCCATATATCTCTGAAGAAGAATGCTCTTCAAACGATTGAATTTAATTTCAAATAATTTTGATTCTGCTTCGAAAAGTTCTGACTCGATTCCATCGGCCAGCTCCGTATTGGTGATTTCCATTTCACCAACTTTAGCAGCGACACCCTCTTTAACTGGGGCCTTAAATAAATAGCTTGGTTTGCTTGTTCCATTTGAACAAGCGACGACGAACGCGAATAGAACAAAGATCATCGAGCGTGATAATGCTTTCATAGTTTCTCCTGATAAAAAATCTTGAAACATCTTATCCGAAGATTTTTGGAATAAAAACCAAGCATACTACTCGGCTAATTTAAATGTTTTAAGAAATCCTGGTATTTAGAGATTTTTCGAAGCTCTTCATGACTACCTTTTGCTACAACCTTGCCTTGATCAAGAAGCAAGAGCTGGTCGGATTTCAAGATCGTCTCAAGTCGATGAGTCACAATGATGGTCATGGAGCGAGATTGGAAAAATTTAATAAGGTCTCGCAAGGCACTTTCGAGCTCAGAATCGAGACCACTCGAAATTTCATCCATAAGAATAATGGGCTTCTTTAAAAAGAGTGCACGCAAACCCGAAATTAATTGCTTCTGTCCCATGGAGAGATCTTTCGAGAAGATTTTATCTTCGGGACCTTTTCCCCAACGGGTGAGGTAAGGAATGGACTGACAAGCGAGAGGCCAGAAATCTTCGAACCCTTGATCTGCACCAAGAGTGATGTTAAATTTCAAACTCTCCGTAAAAACATGAGAGTCTTGAGAGATCAAACTCACGTAAGAAGAAAAAATTCGAAGTTCTTTTTCATGAGAGGGATTGATCGCTCTTCCATCGACGGTCAAAGAGCCATCGAATGTATGATACTGGCCCGACAGGAGTTTCAAGAGGGTGGACTTTCCACAACCCGACTCGCCTAAAATCCCAAAGATCTGGCCGCGCTTTAACTCAAAGTTTATGTCATGCAGACGGAAGCCCTCATCGTACTGAAAATTGCTGAGTTTAAAATCCAACTCATCCACGTTGAGGTTATGGTAATCAAGACGTTCAAACTTCTCCTGATCAAAACTTTCATTAAAATGATGAAGACGCTCAATTCCTGTTTTCGCTCTCTGAATCACCGAAATTTTAGAAGCAACATCTTTGATAGGAGTAATTGATTTTTGAATTAGGTCGATAAGAGCCGCAAGGATAGCGACTTCTACAATTTTTGAATAGGGAACAATGATCATGACGAGCGCAATCAGAATGGGATAAAGGGATTCAGCCGCTGAATAATAACCAGCGTCCCAGATGTTTGCCTTTAATTGTTTATCGAGAAAATCTTCGAAAACTTTTTCCCCTCTTCGAGAAGCGTATTTATCATTGGGAGAATAGAAAAGTTCTTTGAGGCCCGAAGTCAGATCAGTCACAAGTCTTGCCATCTGACTGGTCACTCTTCTGACATCAATGAAGATTGTTGCCATGACCTTACTTCCCTTGATGAGAAGAAGACACGCAATGACCTCCGTAATAAAAAGAGCAATACCGGTGGTAGAGTTCAATTGAAGGAAGCTGATGAGGCACGAGAGAATAAAAATAATATCAATAAAGATAGAATAACTTCCCGAGCTCACGATTTCTCGTACGGCATCAGTATCATTCATCAGACGTGCCAGCACTTCGCCTAGAGGATAATCATCTTGCTTCTTACCTGCCGTTTTCTTGAAAGGAGCCGTGATCCAGAGAGAGAAACTTTTCTGTCGAATCTCAGTCAGAAGCATCTGAATATAGCGGTGAGTACAGATCTGAAAGAAGAATCGATTAGCGTATTCAAGTAAAAATAGACCAATGAGTAGGTTAAACTGATGATTAAAAGCTTCTTCGTGGCCAAGCGATTCGTAAAATGCTGTGATAAATTTAGGGGTATAGTACCCGGTTCCCGCAGAGATTAGGATATTGAAAAGAATAAAAAAAGCCAGTGGTGCCTCGGATCTAATCCAGAGATAGGTCAACCATCTGTTCTTTGAAGAACTGACCAACATGTGCTTCCTTTAAAATTGTTTCGACTGCCCCTTGGGTACGAATACCATTGAGCTGGTCAACATATATTGCCTCATCGGCCAGGCGTACCGTGGTAAGACGATGGCTCGAAATGATGAAGGTCTTATTCCCCCACTCCGGAGAATCACGTAGAGCCCGGATAATCTTTCGCTCTAAAATTATATCTACTGACGAGAACGGATCATCCCAAACAAGAACAGGAGCATCAGACATAAGTGATCGCACGAGAGCAACACGTTTCATCTGTCCACCAGAGAGACGTTTCCCGTTCTCTCCTACCTCAAGTTCAAGGACTTTATCTTCTCCAGCTTCAAGGGAATCAAGCTGAAAAATTCGTAAAAGCTTTTTTGCCTTTTCTCGCAAAGCAGGAGTAACTTCCGCTCCGAGAAAAATATTTTCCGCTATCGTATCATTGAAGAGGTAGGGCTCTTGTTGAACCATTGATACTTTTTTATTTTTTAAGATCATGACCGTTGCAATTTTCGACAGTAGGTAGCTCTTCCCGCTTCCGGTTTCTCCAATCAGTACAGTCCACTTTCCTGTGAGCATTTTGAAAAGAACATCTTTCTGCCAGAACTGCAGACTCATCTGAAGATCGGTTTCATTTGTCGTAAGGGCAACCTTACTTAACTCATCTTCTAAGATCGATGGCTTTTCAAGATCGCCATAAATCCCCTTCACTCGTTTCCAAGCGGCGTACCCCTGGGAAATCACCACTGCAACCCAAGACATAAACATCACAGGTTCTAAAAATAAATAAAGAAAACCCGAAAAAAACACCAAGTCCGAACTCGATCCACCGTGCTGTTTGATCAACAGCGAAGCCCAAAGAAGAGAGGCCCCTAAGCCGAGTTTTGTATAGGGACCAGTAATCGCCAGACCAATCGAGGATTTAAAAAAGATTGAAAGTTCTTCTTTTGAGAGTTTGGTGAAACCACTGATGAAGCTTTGCTCACGGTGAAAATTCTTGATCGTTTGCTTGGCCTGATAAGATTCAATAATATATTGCTGAACCTCGCCCTTCTTATCGGCCATGCGTTTAAAGAACTTCTGATTAACAAACGTCATAATGGTGAAAAAGAACACACTCGCAAAGAGTGGCAAGAAAGCAGGCCAAAGGTATCCATCAGTCTGATTGAGCTTCGGAATCAAGACCCAGGCAGCAATGGTGATATTAAAAATTTGAAGAAGTCCAAACCCGATAAAAGCGCGAAGATTATTTACATCATCAAAAAGAACCTGAAAGATTTGCCCCTGGGAGTGATGTTGATATCTTGTTTGGGGAACCGTTTCAAAAAGTTCAAGCATCTCCATGCGAAGAAGTTTTTGCTGAACCCGCGCCGGATAGAAAAAAAGCAAACGTGAGCACGTTCTAAAAATAAGTATTCCAACCGCAAGTCCCACAAACACCCAAAGAGAGGCATCAGCGAGATTTCCCTCTTTCATGAGGATGGTGAGGTGACGGATTCTTTCAGGAAGCTGACTCTGCAGAACTTGCAATACGTAGAGACAAATAAAGGCACCAACATAAAACCACTTAAATTCTAAAGCGTGATGAAAAACCCAAGGGGCGAATCGGCGGTGTAAACGAGTACTCATAGGAGTTCTAATTTACCCTAAAGTGAGTTTGATGTCTTGAGAAAGAGTTTTTTTAGTAGCAGGTTAAAGTATCAACAAACTTCATCTCTCCAACAACACCAGTGGAGGTTTTAACCAGCGTGTTACCAATCTTTCGGATAATGCTTGATTCCGTCATCCAGTTTCTACCATCAGATGTGGTTGAGGACTGAAGCTTAATTGAATCACCTAAGCACTGAGCTGTGATTGTAGATTCAAAATGCTCGCCCGTTGAAGTGATCCATGATTTTTTGATTGATTGTCCTGACGCCATGAGAGTGACTATTTCTCTTTGGTTTTCGCCATCTGGAAGTGAATCAAAAGTATAGGTCGTGATTGAATTTTGAGTGACCTGAATGGCCTTCATGTCTGTGCTTTCGATCAAGATGTTTTGTTTTGAGCGACAAACTGAGTAGTCCCCTGAAAGATTCGGGCAAGCTTGGGCATGAACAACTACAAACATGGCCAAAAAAAGAATCTTTTTCATGGGGAACTCCTCAAATAATGAACTTGGGTTAACTTTAGAAAAAATCCGATGTGAACGACAAGTTTAAAGCATCTAAAAATAATTAATGCAAAGCTTCGTTGTGGACAAAGCGTAGGGTTATTCTTAGGATTACACTTCATGCGCCCATAGCTCAGTTGGTTAGAGTATTACCTTGACATGGTAGGGGTCACAAGTTCGAATCTTGTTGGGCGCACCATTTTTTGGAATCGAGTAGTTATTAGCCATCATAAAATTTTGGTTTTAACAAAATATTCGCATGCTCATTTCCTAGTCGCTTATGCTTCCCCAAGTTTATTCAAGATTTGATAATAATTTTTCTTTTGATTCATAAAAAATTTTTACCATATTCGTAGAAACTGCAAGATACACAAATACTCTCGTAACTTTTACGGACACGGTCTCTTCCCAAGAACCTCTTAATCTATCATAAGGAATGGTTATCCTACAAAGATGTGGCGTAATTTGGGATTGCAATTACAATATCAAGATGAATAAAATTATTTTTGCCCTTCTCTTCAGTTTTGTTACTTCTTCTCACACATTCGCTGCAAGCTCCAAGAAGCTATACTCATTTTATGATGATGGATGTGAGCATCCCGTGAACAAATGTGACGTTAGATTTTCTATGCCAGCGAAACTTGTGAAGACTAAAAGTGTTCTTCCAGTAAAAGAATATCTTGGAGGATTTCAAATCGGGTTTGCTGAAAAAAATGAGGCCGGCTTAGATGCTTGGGATCAGTATTTCACAAATCTTCCGTCGTGTCAGTCGGCTCTAAAAAGCTATGCTGCCAACTGTGACAAGTAACTAGATCGATCAATTCGGGTCTAATGTTTATTAACTTTTTATTTTTAACCAACTCTCTCGCTAAATTTTTAAGTTCATCTAAAGTTGTCTGGTACAAATTTAATGCAAAGGTATTATGTATTACTTGAGTACGCCTCGTATGACTCTCAAAGCCTAGTCTAGTCTATTTCTCACTCGCAAAGTTAGTAGATACCAAGGGAGTACTTATGAACAATATTGCCTGGCCTAAACTCGACTATCAAGAATCCAAAGATACTTATGAAACCCTCCACCGATGGCTACAAATTGTGGGCAAGCTTAGACTGAACAAAAGTCCATGGATAAATCACTCGTGGCAATCCACTTTTTACGTCACATCACGCGGTCTCACCACTTCTGCAATTCCTCTTGGAGACAAAAACATAACGGTAGATTTTGATTTTGTTGATCACAAAGTTATTTTTACAAAAAGTGATGGCCTCGTTCATTCATTTGATCTGACGAGTGAAAGTGTCAGTGAGTTTTATAGAAAGTTCTGTGTGGCAATGAAGAAGATGGAAGTAGAAGTGACTATTGATACGCATCCAAATGAATGCAATGACTATCTGAGCTTCAATGAAGATAGAGAACACTGCACTTATAATAAGGAGCATGCCCATCGTTTGTTTCAAGTTTTTGTCAGAGTAAACAATGTATTACTGCAGTTCCGCTCACGTTTTTTGGGTAAGTGCAGTCCGGTACATCTTTTCTGGGGCTCCTTTGATTTGGCGGTTACTCGTTTTTCTGGAAGACCTGCACCAGAGCATCCTGGAGTGGCCCCCCATATCTCTAAAGAAGTTATGAAGGAGGCTTACTCCCATGAAGTCAGCAGCTGTGGCTTCTGGCCCGGAAACGAATGGTTTCCTCAGGCCGCATTTTATAGTTACGCTTATCCCATTTCGGACGGTTTTGCTGAGACAGGTATTGAACCTGCGAATGCCTTTTATCATAAAGAATTAGGAGAATTTATTCTTACCTATGATGATGTCCGAAAATCATTAGAGCCCGAGAGAATTCTATTAGATTTTTTTCAATCAACTTATGAAGCCGCTGCTATCTTAGGAAAATGGGATAGAGTGAAGTGGGAAGAGAGTATTCATATGCATCACTTGCAGGCATTACACCCTGGAACCTTAATGCTATAGGAGTTTAAGTTAAAATTTAATCTTGCAATAGAGACAGCCCTTCTAAAGCGGCAGCTCTTACTTTTTGACTAGGATCATTTAAAGCGGTTTTGTAAATGAGAAGTTTCTCATTCCCCTGAATGGTCTGTAACGCTTCGAGAGCCTTCTCACGGATAAATTCATCTTCTGATAATGAGTACTTCTTATATGTCGCAAAGGCATCGGGACTACCACTATTCTTGAGAGCGTCTAGGTAGATGACTTTGGCCTGTGGATCGACTACTTGATCAAGTTCATTGACTAAAAAATTTAAATCTCTGTGACTCTCAAGACTCTCTTTATTATTTTGAATTGAAGCACCAAGTGCATAAGCAGCCCCCTCAGTGAAAACATCATCTTCGTGGATCCGCGCTCTAAGAAATTCTCGGCTCTCTGTAGTGAGTGCAGACTTGGTGAGGGTGAAAGTATTTAAAACCTGATAGTGAATATGCCCTGGTCCTTCACTTGAATCCTGAAATAATCCGACCAGCTCTTTTTGAGCGGCGGGTGTTCCAAGGTTTCCCAGTATACCCAATGCGAGTGCAGACAACTGACGGTTGCTTTTAATGGATTGCACCCAGTCCATAAAGGCAGAGAGGTGCTGGGAGTTTGATTTTATGGCCTTGACTATTTTTCGAGAAAGCCTCAATTGATTTTCATGATCAGATACTTTTATTTGATTTAGGCCATCCTTAAATTCTTCTGCCGAAGTGAAAGAAGTTGAATGAGTATCGGTAAGGTAATCTTGAAGACAAACGCCCATAGGTCGTTCTAGGTTTAAAAGTGGTCTTGTGACCTCCTTTTTGAGAGCTAGAAGTGAGTAGCGGACCGTTGCAAATGCACGCTGTCCATTATTATCTAAAGTGAACTCTTCGGTGCCTTCGGCTTTTTCGAGATGTGGAGTAAGAGAAATGACGTGAAGAGAATTCTCAACTTTTAAGGCCTCTTTACTAGGATCAAGATATTTCATCTTAACTTTTGTGAGCTGTGTGTTTCCCAGATCATCTGACTTGGTTTTTAACACTGCTGCATAATCACCATTTTCATCCCTATTAGTTCTAAACGAATAATTTAATAAAAGATCACGTAGTAAAGTAACCGTATCGTTTTCCTGGTCAGTCAAATTCAAGGGAACCTCAAAACACTCGAGCTGAAAATTCTTTTGGAACTGTGCTCTTAAGAAAACCGTGGAGGTTTCTTCACCAACTGTTAGTGAAATCGTCGCCATCTTCTCATCTGTCCAATCTAAAAATAATTCCCCTTCGATTTTTTGCTCAATGGCTTTCTCACTGAACTCAAATTTTACTTTTCCGGATTTCTCAAAAGTAAACTTTTCTCGGCGTATAATTTCTTCGGCAGGGTTCGGGACATGACTTGCGTCTGTGATTGGTGAGTTTATGATTCTATCCTCCGCAAGATGCCAAAGGATAAAAGCACAGGCCATTGGAACTGCGGCCCATTTTAATTTGAGCATGAACTCGCTCCGAAAGCAAAGCACTGACCTTTTGATTTATAGAAATCATGACTTACAATCTTAATATTACCCATGCTCAGGTAGGCATATAAATCACCACTCAAAAGTTTTACAATTCCATCATAAGCAATCTGGGGATTTGTTATTGTTGCTGGAGTGACACTAATGGAAGCAGTTGAATGTCCATCAATTAGGTTGATGTCGCCACCAACAGCTGCCTTGAAAATAAAAAACTTTGCCTGTCCCTCTACATATCCTTTTGCCAGAACATCGACTCCAACCGAGGCGTTGAAAAGATTCATCTCAGGAGACAACGAAGGACCTGTTGGCTTGAGGAATTCAGAACTCGCACTCGCATTTAATGAACCGCTGTAAGAAACTCCGGTGTGTATCGCAACCGATAGAATTCCTAGAGAGTATGAAACAACATCACCTGAAATATCAGCAGCAGGAATGTCTACCGTTTGAGTATAGGATCCACCTGCATCAACAAATGATTCTGCTAAAACTCTCTTTCCATGGATGGTGAAGCTTGTCTTATGGCTAAGTCCATCCTTTTCACTAACCCTATATTGGAGAGAATTTTTTACGATTTCAAACTTCTTTCCGAAGAGTTTAACATTGGAGACAGACTGAATCCCACTCTCAGAAACTTCATCAGGGACGCCGTCCGGAACTGTCGACTGAACCTGAGATGCCGATACTTCTTTTCCAGCAATCTTGGTTGATTTTTGAGCAACAGAATCAGCCCAACTCGACGTGACCATCGTGAAAAAAAGTAATACAAAACCTGTTTGCTTCAAGCAACGCATAGATTCTCCTTCCTTGGAAAATTTTAAGGGACTTTAGGTAGCTGGGATTGAAAGAGGGTTTTGGATATCTTCCCTCTGTGAGATAAAAGTCTTTATCCCGGAAAAAGCATATCCTTTTTAAAGCCTAGTCATCAAGAGGCCATGTCTACTAGGTAGGTTTTTCCACTACCGCCGCTAGCTTTTGATTTCAGTCATCTTTTTTAAATTAGATAGACCTCTTTCAAAATTTCCACCAATGATTTTATCCATGTTCACAAAGATTCCGATGAGTCTGAATAAAAATGAATTATGCCCATCAACGGCCCAAGTAACGGTGGTTTCACCATCTGGCCTTGGCGTCAGGATGAAGTCCGCGTTCTGAGACATGCTAAAAGGCTTGGTGTAGGTTAGTTTTGTTTTCACTGATTTGTTAAGAACGCTCTCCGTGATTTCAGATTCACCGATCCCCATCTGACCCGTACTCTCCCAGACTGCCTTTGAGCCCACCCCTTCTGAAGGACCATTGAACCTAATCTTAACCGCCGGATCAATCGCTTTCCAGGGCATCCACAAGTTGGATCTTTCACTGTTATTTAAAAAGGGAAAAATACTTTCACAAGAAGCTTTGATGATAATTTGTCGTTCAACTTTCATACGAGGATTTTTGATACCTGCGTAGATCAAAACACCCGCAACAAGAACACCAACGACAACTAAAATGTACAAAAACATTAGACACCTTCCTTCTAAACAGTAGGAAATCATTTAATCATTGTGTAATCCAGTATAAAAGTTTAATTGACTCCTTTCTAGGCCAAAGATACGCTGTCCCATGATGAAATTCTCCATCTTCCTTCTTCTTAATTTTGTCCTCTTCGTTAATGCTCAAGCCGAAGAGTCCCCCTATCTGATCAGTGGATTTGATGATGTCTTAAGACAGGCCGAAAACACGGGCGTTTTAAAATCTGCTTTAAAAATTCTAGAAGCGGACAAAACCTTCGCAGGGATGCCCGAGCTATACCGGCAGCTAACCGTCAATGAAGTGAATCCCAAGTTTGTTCTGGTGAGTGCCATATCCACCTGGTTTGACGGAAGAGTCGAATCGTTTCTGGAGCAAAATGAAATGCCATCCCACAGTGCCTATTTGAGAAACTGGCTCACGGAATGGTCAATTGAAGACTTTAAACTCAATCGAATTAAAACCATCATTGATGATAGGCCGCTCAGAAAATTTATCGTGATCTTTGATAATTCAGAAGCAAGTCTTAGACTCTCCGAGCGCCTTCATCAATTGTATCCTATTAAGGTCAAGGCCATCTATTTACGTCAGGTTGTTCTTAATAAGAGGCCTGAGTCCGCGACTTATTTCTACACGGCTTTTGATATCGCGATGAATGAATACATGCAGAAGCGTCTACCCCTTGCAGCTCTGGAAAAAGTCGCGGCCGACGTCTTAAGCGAAACAAGAAAATATCTGATCTTCCCTCCTTATGCAATTTGTCCGAAAGACTACGTCTCTTGTCCTAAAGAAAATTTAGAAGTAAAAGAAGTCTGCCAACTAGTCCAGGATCATGTCCGCAATCTCTGCTTAAGGTAATCATGGTTTCTATACGTCGGGCCATTCACGAAGATGCAGAGGCCATCATCGAAACTCACGTCCGATCTATCCGGGAAACGTGTTTTAAGGACTACACTCCAGAACAAATTGAGGCCTGGGCAGGTAGAAGCTTTAAGAAGTATCTTTGGTGCCAGACCATGGATCGTGATTTCGTCTGGTCAGTTGAAATCGAAGGTAAGGTTCAGGGCTTTGGACATCTGGCCTTAATGGATGAAATATCTGGCGAAATTATGGGGCTTTATTTTACCCCTGAACTTCAAGGTAGAGGTGCGGGAAAAAAACTTCTCCAGATCATTAAAGATGAAGCACGAATTCGTGGAATCAAAGAATTAAATCTATATGCAACAATCACGGCGAGAAAATTTTATGAAACTCAGGGATTTATGCAAATCCCTGGTGACTTTAGTATTGAGATGCGAGGAGTTCAAATCCCCTGCCATCCTATGAAGTGCCAACTTTAATGAATCAGTGAATTGATCACGATGAAGTGAAGAATGACCCCAATATTGACAAAAATATGAAAGAGCTCGTGATAGCTAAAAATATTCGGATTCAAGATCGGTCTTTTGAGTCCATAAATAATCGCCCCAATAGAATACGAAAAACCACCGGCAAGAATCAACCAGAAGCTTGCTAACCCGATACTGTTTTCGATCTCACCCAGATAAGGAAGGATTAGATAACCTGCCACTAGATAAAGAGCTGAACTTATCATCTTAGGTAGGTTTACAAAGAAGATGGATTGCAAGATCCCAACGATCGCCACTGCCCAAATGGTTGAAAGGAGTTTTATGCTAGATGATTCACTGAGAGCAAGGACTCCAACCGGAGTAAAAGTTCCAGCTATCATCAAATAAATCCCGCAATGATCGAATTTTTTCCAAAGCTGTCTCTGCTCTGCCGTCCAGGTCACCCGGTGATAGAGTGTACTGATTCCCAACATGGCAAAGGTACAAAGAGAATAAACTCCTACTGAAATATACTCGGCTAAACGATGACATCGAATGAGTAGAGGTATGCAAGCACCAAGAGCAATAAAAAACATCGCTTGATGGAAATGACCTCGCAGTAGTGGCTTTACTTTTTCTAGGACCAAAGGCTTTCCATCCTTCATTCCATCGTCTCCACTAATTTTAATAAATCCTCAGGGATTGACTCAGGAGATTCACAATTTAGATCGTAATTTTTTCCACCCATAGTCATCTCCCCATGAAACTTATTAAAGAGAAACTTGCCCTGCTTGAAAGTCCGATCTTCATCCGTCGCTCTTTTGTTCATCGAGACAAATTTCAACTTCGTCATTTTACCATTCTGGATGGCAAGCCACACAAAGACATCCGATAAGGCCGATCCTTCCGGTAAATCCGTTCTTTTAATTTCTATCAAATTAAGTTCTAGAGAAGAAAAATAATATAGGACTTTAAATTGAATCATAAAACTCCATGGCCTCGAGATAAAAATACATCTAAAATGCAGGATATGAAAACTCATTCTGCTCAATGCTCATGCCAAAAAATGCAACTTATTTGCTCTGGAGATCCTGTAAGGATTTCCATGTGCCACTGTCATGAGTGTCAAAAGCGAACAGGAAGTGTTTTTGGCGTTCAGGCACGGTTCTCAAAAGAAAACGTAAAAATCACCGGCAACGCTAAGCCATATACCAGGACAGGTGACTCTGGTGGGAAAGTCACTTTTCATTTTTGCACGGATTGTGGATCAACTGTTTATTGGGAGGTATCTGCACTTCCTGACTTCCTTTCAGTGGCTGTAGGAAACTTCACCGACTCATCATTTCCGGCCCCCCTCTTTTCAGTCTATGAGAGTCGTCGTCATCCATGGACTGAAATGCCAAAATTAAATGTTGAGATGAGAGGATAAATGGAACCGAGACTTGCGACTTTGGATGATCTCCCTGAGCTTTCTAGACTCTTTGATCTTTACCGACAATTTTATAAGCAACCCAGTGACTTACAAGGAGCTGAGCATTTTCTCCGCGAGAGAATAACTAAAGAGCAGTCTGTTATTTTCATTTCTCAAGATCAAAATCATAAACTCGCTGGATTTGTTCAGCTCTACCCAGGATTCTCATCCATTGGCATGAAATCAATCTGGATTCTGAATGACCTTTTTGTCGACTCCACTTTACGGAAACTCGGGATCGGTGAAGCACTGATAAAGGCCTCTGTTGAGTTTTCCAGGGCCTCCGGTGCAAGAAACCTCATGCTCCAAACCGCTAGTACAAACCTTGAAGCACAAAAATTATATGAGCGCCTTGGTTGGGTTCGTGACGAAAAATATTTTACTTATTATATGAGTCACTCAAGTTCATGAGAATTTTATCAATCTGCGGAAGCATAAGACCAGAATCGACAAATCAACTCTTGATGAAGTATTCACAGAATTTCTTAAATAACCACCAATGGATAAACGTTGAATTAGAAAAACTTCCTTATTTTACTCCGGATGATCAATTTTCGGATTCTACTCCTGAAATAATCGTGAGCATGAGAAAAAAAGCAGAAGACTCCGATCTCATTTTTATCACCACACCAGAGTACGCCCATAGTGCTCCAGGTATTTTAAAAAATGCTCTCGAATGGCTTTTTTGCGAAGGAACCCAGAAAAAACCTATCGCACTCATTGTTGGCTCAGGCCAAGGCGAACATACCGAGGCCCAACTGATCGAAACTCTCAATACGATGGATTTTGTCATCACCACTTCTCAAAGTTTGATTCTTAAGGGTCTCCGTTTAAAGATTTCTCCAGAAGCTATAATTACCGATCAAGATACTCGAAAAATCCTTGATGACTTCCTTTTGCGGGTCACAACACGATAAATGCTGCGCACAAAAACCCTCTTCTCTCTGGATTCACATCAAATTATCACTTACAATTATTCTAATAACGACTTTCAACAAAAGATTTATCAATGAAATTGATTTCGCTGCTTCTCATCGTCCTTACTTTTTCTTGTGCCAGCTTGTTTAAGAAAGGGAAGGAAAGTATTCCTAAGTTCAAAAGAAAAAATGTCTGCTCATATGCTTCGCTTGAGTACCTTGATAAAAAGAAAGCTGCTCTTCCTGTCGGAGCGGTCCTTTCAAAAGAGACTGTCTCAAAGAAAATGAAAAAAATAGATTTTGATTTAGGTAAGTGCTACCAACAAGAAGTTGAGCGCAACAAATACCCGCCAGCATTTAATCTTTGTTTTGTTACTGGTTATGATAAAGATGGTAATCAGGAGTATTTTGAATTCTCTTCAAAAGAGCACTCTATTTCTTCAGAACTCTCGGCCTGTTTAAACCAGCTCAAGTCGCACAAAGCTTTGCAAAAAGGCCCAAAAGGTTTTGGAATTCTCCGTCCGTTCCGTCTCTATCCTAAACCTAGATACTAGTTTTCGAGTTTCCTTGAACTCATTTGATCGCGAGAAAGCCCTCAAATGAGTTCAGCTTAAAAACTCGGTCCACTTCTCTAAACCCGCAACTTTTTAACATCGCCACAATCTCAGTCGTATAATTTGGAATCAAAACACCTTTTAAGCTTAATAATTTATGCACGATCTCATCGGCACTCTGACCCATCTCGAGCTTGTACTCAGTTAGAAGTGTCGAAGATATCGACTCAATGACCGTACTTTCTGAGCGAGTCTTTTCAAAAAGAATAAATCCTCCACCCATCGGCAAGTGATCAAAAATAATTTTGAGCATTTCCATGCGGGAATCTTCCGGTAAAAACTGAAGTGTATAGTATGAGATAAATAGATTTGTTTTCTGGTAGGGATATTTCAAAATATCCTGTGCATGAAACTCCAAGCGATCAGTTTTTTCGGGATAAGAATCACTTGCAATCTTAACCATGTCCGAACTTTGGTCTATGCCGATGACTTTCACATTTTTATTTTTAAAGTGATGATCAAGCTTGGCGGATAACTCTCCAGTGGCCGCCCCCAAATCATAAATAAGATCATTCCCTTTCACAAAAAATTCAGCTAACCGTATCGTAAGTTTATGCCCCTCGAGATACCAAGGAATGGATCGAAGAACGTGATCGTTAAATCCTTCTGCATTGGGGCCGTTAAAATGCCAGGAAGCTTTTTTATAGTCCATTAGTTATCCAACACTGCAACTGTCAGGCGGCTAACGCAAGCGAGTGCCCCACTCTCCTGGTCAGTGATGCGAATATCCCAGATATGAGTTCTCTTGCCTAAGTGAATGGGACGGGCGACACCAACAACAAAACCAGACCTCATACTTTTAATGTGGTTGGCATTTATCTCCAGACCGACTGTTCTCTGCTTTGTTCCATCAATGCATAGATACGAGGCAAAACTTCCCAAGGTTTCGGCCAGCACGCACGATGCTCCTCCATGCAGAAGACCAAAGGGTTGCTTGGTGCGATCATCCACCGGCATCCTCGCACTTAAAAAATCATCACCCATCTCAAGCATTTCAATCCCAAGGAAAGTTCCCATATGGGGATGAGAAACATCCTTGCTCAATTCTTCAGTCGAATATTTTTTAAACCAAATCATAAATTCCTAGTAGTGTTCTTTATAGGCCGTAAATGCGTCCTGGGCCCATTGTTTAGCAAGTTTAATCGCAGCAGGAAACCAATAATGTGTTCCATCTCCACCAGTCTTTGGATAATGAGTGACGAGATAACTCTCAAACATTGGGCAAGTATCACCTATCGCTTCTTTCATGAGCCGGGCCACTCGGGGAATGGCCTTATGGTTAGAGCGAGTATCGGGGTTTGTAATCCAAAAACATTGAGCTCCCGAATTTCTAACAGTCGTCAAAATTTTTTGAATATCATCGATGATAAATTGATCACTCGGAAGAAGTAGATAATTTCCTCCGAACTCCAAGATCACAACCTCAGGCTTCACTTCATTAATCAAAGTACTTATCAAGGGAGTTTTTGCTTTTTTTAACTGGATTTTTTTTCCACTCAAATCACGTTGAAAAAATCCACAAGGAGTTGGCTGACCCGTAGACCACCATTTTGGAATAGAGCCACAGCTGGCGACGGTATAAACCTCGTTCCCATCAGCACGAAGGCTCTCATCCAGGTTCCAGCCAAAGGGACCCACTGAGTGAGAATCTCCAATGTAGAGCACAGTCTTTGACCAAAGTGAAAAAGGTAAAATGAAAAGTGTGAAAAAGATGAGGAGTTTCATAGAGAGGAATCTAGCAAAGTTTTGAACTGAGAGGTAGAGACCATGTATTCTCTGTAGGGCAAAAGGATTCGAAAAATCGTATGGTTAGAATCCGAGGACCTTCTAAAAGAAGGCCCCCGGTAGAAAAAGAGAGATTAAGCCTTAGTCCAGTTCACCTGACCAAGAAAATCCGACTTACCAAGATTCACACCTGCCGAGCGCAATAGTGCGTACGCCGTGGTGATATGGAAATAGAAATTAGGAATCGCAAATTGAGTAAGGTAATCATGCCCACTCAACGACATACCAGGATTCCAGTGGAAAGTTTGAGTTTGGTTTTTGTAATTTGCGAAATCTTCTTTCTTAAATCCCTGAACGTATTCCATCGTGTTTGTTACACGAGTAATCAGTTCAGCAAGAGTTTTCTCTTCATCAGCAAATGCAGGCGCAGTTTTTCCAGAGAGTCTTGATACCGCAAATTTTGCAGAATCGCTTGCAATTTGAATTTGCTTAGTGAAGTTCAGCATGTCTGGAGCAAGCTTCATATCGAGATATTTATTTTCATCGAACTTACGCTCTTTCGCATGCTCCTGAGCCTTCACAAGAATCGAGCGGAGTGCCGCAAGATTAGTGGTAAATTGGGAAGAGATAATGTCTGAGACTTCAAGTTGCATGGTGAACTCCTTTTATTTGGATTAAAACTTAGAAGGCGATTATAATCAAAGTCGATGAAGTTCGCATGGATAATCTTAATTCTTCTTCCCATGGGCTGCTCGTTTTCCGAGGAGAAGGTGGGACATCAGTCAGGTTTAATCGTGACAGAAATTAAACCCAATCGTGATTCCGCTATCATGAAGCAGAACGTGCTGCATCTGGCACAGGTCTATGATCTGTCACCCTTTCTTTATACAAAGATTATTCAAATAAAAACTGACGCCATTCCTCAGTCTCATCCTGTTCTCACGCTCAACATCAATTACACGAAATATCCGAACAAGATTCTCGCATCCCTTTTACATGAAGAGTTTCACTGGTGGGCGGTGATGAATAAACTTGGGTTAACTCAAAGTTTGGTGGAGCTAAAAAAGATCTTCCCTGGAAGGACTCTAACTGAATACGTACATTTGTTTGTCTGTTACCTCGAATACGAGGCCGTAAAATATTATATCGGTGAAAAGTCGACCAAAGAAATTTTCCAAGATTTTATTCGAAAAGAAAACCTGAGGCCCTGGCTGTACTCGCAAGTATTAGTTCATGAAACACTTCTAAAAAAGATTTTCTCTAAAAATAAACTAATCCCAAATCCTCTTTTTTAAAAGCCAACGAAGAACCCGTTATTCTCCTCTGCCAGAGAGTTTAAAAACTTATACCTATCACTTGTTTTATCTTTAATAAATTCCGAACCGACCCCAATTGTACTGATCTGGACTTTGTGCTTATTATGCTCCCGAACAGCCTTTAAAATGTCGTAGATATCGTCTTTCTTATTTGAGTTATGAATCGACGGTGCACCATCTGACAAGAGCACAATGTCACTGATCCCATCATAGTTTTCTAGAATAAAAAGCAGAACATCGCGGGTCGGAGTTCCTCCCCAAGGTTTCATCTGATAGATGAAATCAAAGGCATCAATTTTATTCGAGGTGTCCGCATCTCTCGTCGTTCCAAAAAGCGACTTGAAAGGGGCCCTCTCGCCTTGTGGAAATTGCACGACTTCAATCGAGTAACTTGGCGGCAACGAAGTAAAAAGCATCTTAATTCCGGCTTTAACCTGACCCATGCGATCTTCGTCTTGCATGCTCTGAGAAGTATCAATGGCAAAAACAATTTTTTTCCCTTTAAACTTAAAACCAACATCGAGATCTTTTCGCTCGCCTTCGCTTGATTCTGGCTGAGCATGGATAGAATCATGATTAACGTTTTCGACCCTCCTAGCATTAGCAAGCTCCGACTTAACTTGATTCAATTCTTCCTGAGATTTTTTTAAGTCTTTCTGCAATGAAGACATGAGAACTTCATTCCCTTTGTCTTTAGATTGAATCGTGTTTTTAGGAACTGCGACGTACAGAATGATCACGGCCCCAAGGGCACCACTTAAAAGATCCAGAAACGAAATCGAGAATAGGGGAATTTCCCTGCGTTTTCTCATTCCGTTTCAATCTTATTGATGAGGTTTTCGATCACAAATTCTTTGAGGTCAGAATGAAAGCGGTCGGTCTCTTCCTGCAACTGGTGAACAAACCACATGACGATAATAGAAAGTACCAAGGCCACAAGAGTTGTATCAAAAGCCACCCCAAGAAGTTTGGTGATCAGTTCCATGTCCCCGCTGTTGGCCACAACCAAGGCCTGAGAAATTCCTAAGACGGTTCCCACAAATCCAATAGATGGAATCACCCACGTTAGGTAGCGAATAACAGATTGCTGACCTTCCGATTTTTCCTGAGAAACTTCAATCTGGATGCTCACGATATCAATCAACTCTGACAACGACCCGTTAGCGCGAAACTTCGTGCACGCTTTTTTTAGTAGATCGCTTAAGATGTATTTCTCTTTTCTTTCAGATTCGATGAGCTTGAATTTTAAATTGTTAATATCGGCGGGAAGAAACACATGTTTTTCGTTTGTCGGAATAAAATTCATCTTAAAGGCGCGTCTTTCACGAGCAATGATGCGAAGCTTGTCCAGAACCTCTAACATAGCCCAAAAAAAGGCTAGATAAGTCAGGGCCTGGATATAACCCCCACTCTTAATATCCCCTCCTAAGAGCATCAAAATACGATGCAAAGTAGGCGAATTTTCTTTATTTGTTGCTGCGAGGGCTAGCATAAATCCAAAGGTCATCAAAAAGGCGATTACCGAGGACAGAACCAGGTTTCTAAGGTTTTTCATCTGACAATTTCCATGTTATGTAGCTGATGTAAGTATCGGCAGACACGTGAAAAAATCTAAGGGAGACCTATGAAGAAGGTTGAGATTCATCCAGAAGCAGTAGAACGGATTAAGAAATTTACCGTTCAAGATGCCAATTTAGGCTTCGGAAAGTATGTATGCCCCATCATGATTGAGGCAGTTTACGATCATGGAGTTTGGCAACGCTTTGATCTTGTACCTTATGGCCCTATTCCCTTGGATCCATGTGCAAAAGTGCTCCATTATGGTCAGGAAATATTTGAGGGGATGAAAGTCTTCCGTCATCCTGATGAATCGATTCACATGTTCCGCCCGGAAATGAATGCCCGTCGTTTTAATTTCTCGGCCAGGCGATTAGCAATGCCAGAGATTCCTGAGGAAATGTTTCTTGAGGCGTGTGATGTCATCTGTGCTTATTCTAAGAACGCCGTCCCTCGCCGCTTAGGAGAATCTCTCTACCTTCGCCCGTTCATGATCGCAACTGAAGTGGGAATGGGCATTCGGCCTTCAAAACAATTCCTCTTCATCATCGTCGCTTCCCCATCTGGATCATACTTCTCTGGTGACTCGGTAAAAGTTTATATTGAGCGAGAAGAAATCCGCGCTGCTCACGGTGGGATTGGGGCCGCTAAGACTGGTGGTAACTATGCCGCGAGTTTAAATTCTTACGCAAAAACGATTCAACTCGGTTGTGATCAGACTATGTGGCTTGATGCTGTTGAACACAAATACATCGAAGAAATGTCTGGTATGAATTTTATGGCCGTGATCGATGGTGAAATTCACACGCCTGAGCTTAGTGACACCATCCTAGACGGTATTACTCGCAAATCTCTCATCGATATCGCTCGTGCATCTGGAATTAAAGTGAATGAGCGCAGACTCTCAATCGACGAGGTTCTGGGTGCGGCCAAAGAGGGCAGATGCCTGGAGGCCTTTGTTTGTGGAACTGCTGCAGTGGTTGCTCCTATCGCCTCTTTCATGGACAAGGATAAGACTGTGGTTCGCTTGAAAGAACCTGCTGGCAAGATTGGTCTGCAGCTCAGAGAGAAGCTCATCGATATTCAATCAGGACGTGCAGAGGCACCGAAGGGTTGGTTATATCCGGTGAAAAATTTAAATTTCTAAGATTAAAAGGTCAGGAGAAATCCTGACCTTTTTTTTTATTCAAATCTCGACGTGAGTTCCAATCTCAATAACATTCCCTGCGGGTAGCTGAAAGAATGCCGTTGCAGGTTGAGAGTTCCTCGACATGAGTGAGAAAATTCTCTCCCGCCAAATCGCCATCCCCGGACGCTTGGTGGCAATGATGTGCTCTTTACCAATAAAATAAGTCGACTCTACCGGATCAAAAACAAAATCATTAATCCTCATTCCTTTGAGTGCAATCGGTATGTCTGGAAAGTCCATGAAACCGTAATGAACAAAAATCCGATACATGTTTGGGGCCACATCAATGATAGTCACACGTTCATGAACAGGAACATGAGGAACCTGTTCTGTTTTTACATTTAAAAAAATCAAATTTTCATGCAAAGATTTAAAATGCTCAAAAGAGAGAATCAATGTCGCTGGTACAAAGTCAGGGTTTCCAGACATATAAATCGCCGTGCCCGGAACTCGCAATGGTGGGGCCTCACTGATTTCTTTAATGAACTCTGGCAGCGGCTTAATAATCGAGAGCATGCGAGATTGAAGAATCTGGCGCCCCTTATTCCAAGTCGTCATGAGAAAGAAGATCCCTCCCCCAACCAAGAGCGGAAACCATCCTCCATGGAGAATTTTCAAAACGTTACCTGCCCAGAAGGCAGTTTCGATGACGAGGAAAAATCCACAGGTCGAAGCGGCAGCGATCCGGGTCCAGCCCCAGTTGTGGCGGGCGACGAAATAGAAAAGGATCGTTGTAATCACCATCGTCGTAGTTACGGCAATTCCGTAAGCGGCCGCGAGGTTACTCGAAGTCTGGAAGTAGAGAACCAAAGCAATACATGCCACCATCAAAATCCAATTCACACTCGCGATATAAATTTGTCCGAACTCTGATTGAGACGTGTGATGAATGTTCACGCGTGGACTGTACTGGAGTTGTACTGCCTGCATTGTAAGAGAAAAAACTCCCGTGATGAGGGCCTGAGAAGCGATCACTGTTGAAATCGTTGCAAGGATCACCAAGGGGATAATCCCCCACTCAGGGGCCAGAAGATAAAAAGGATTTTTTATCGCCTCGGGATGACTAATGATCAGAGCACCCTGACCAAAATAATTTAAAAGCAAGCATGGAAGTACAACAGAGAACCAAGCATAACGAATCGGAGTTTTCCCGAAATGGCCAAGATCCGAATATAAGGCTTCTCCACCAGTAACGACGAGAAAAACAGAGCCAAGCACAACAAATCCATGCCAGGAATTAACGGCGAAAAAATGATAAGCATAATGCGGATTCATGGATGCGAGTACTGAGGGCATCTCAATAATCTGTCTCACGCCAAGAACAGCGAGAACGATAAACCACACGAGGGTGATGGGTCCAAAAATTTTACCAACAGTAGCAGTTCCGTGTTTTTGGATGGAGAAAAGACCGATGATAATCAAAACTGTAATCGGAATAATATAAGGATGAAAAATAGGAGTTACAAACTCTAGACCCTCAACTGCTGAGAGAACGGAGATCGCTGGAGTGATCATGCCGTCGCCGTAGAGAAGTGCTGTTCCAAAAAGGCCCAGCATCACAAGAGGAGATTTCAACCTCGAGGTCATTGGAGTAATGAGGGCCGTCAGAGCAAGTACTCCACCTTCTCCAGCGTTATCAGCGCGTACGATAAAGACGAGATACTTTATCGAGATGACAATAATGAGAGACCAGAAAATAAGTGAGAGGACTCCCAAAACATTGACCGGATTTACCGCGATGTTGTGGGCTTCATGAAATGTTTCGCGAAGGGCATAAAGAGGGCTTGTTCCGATGTCACCATACACAACACCGAGGGCGGCGAGAGCGAGTAAACCAGGGGCCTGTTTGGCGTGAGACATTGATGAACCTTAGACAAGTCGATTAAAAAAAAGGGGCGCTCAAAGCGCCCCCTCTATTTTTAGCCTAATGTAGGCAGAAGTTCAAAACACAAGATGGCAATTAATGTAGGAAACAACGCCCCTTTTAAAAGTCCCATCGGAGAAATACCGTCTGCACCAAAAGAGTCCTTCAAAATTCCGTAGCCAGCAGGGTTTGGAGCGTTGGCAATCACAGTCAAACCACCACCCGTAACAGCACCTGCAACTAGGAAGTACTTTGCAGAATCTGATAATTCAACAAGGGATCCAAGATATGTTAAAGCAGCATTGTCAGTAATTCCCGTAAGGGCAGTAGATCCAAAGTAAAGAATCTGATCAGGCAATCCTGAGATCAAAGGCTGAAGCCACCATTTCTGCTCAGACCCAAGAACGATCAATCCGGCCAAGAAAAATCCTACCATCAAAGATGATTTCACTTGAACTTCATCTTGAAATTCTTGAGTCACCGTTGTGAAGCCGAGGAAGAACAAGAACAGACCCATGAAGACAACCATGTGATGGGCCGTAAGAACGACGAGAGCAAGAAAAACAAGGTGAATCATAGTGACCCAAATCGGAGCGGCCATTTTTCCACCCTTGTCTTCACTTAGTTTGAAATCACCAGTCAGTTCAGACTTGAACATAAAAGAAATAGCAAGAGAGCTGATCAAACATGCCAACGCTGCTTTATATCCAAACGCCGACGCCATGTGGGCCATACCCCATCCCCATTTACCTGCCACCATTAAAACTGGTGGAGCAGCAAAGTGAGTGAGAGTTCCGCCGATTGAAACGTTTACAAAAAGAAGCCCGATGGTTGCGTACTTAAATTTATCACTCATCTTTTTAGTGAAGAAATTTTGAAGCAAAATAATCGCCGTTACTGTCATAGCTGCGGGCTCTGTAATGAAAGACCCAAGAAGAGGACCTATGACTAAAGTTGTAAAAAAGAATGCCATCTTTCTAGGAAGTGGAACAAGTTTTGAGAGAGCAACAATCGACTTCTCAGCAAGCTTGATCACAGGGCGAGTTCCTGCCATGGCCATAATTACAAAAACAAATCCCGGCTCAGTAAAGTTGAGAGATTCAAGGTAATGAACTGGAGCATGAACTCCTTCAACACCCATATAAATCAAAAGAAAAACAAAGGCCCACATTCCAAAGACGGCTTCAACTTCTGCCATGAAATGAAAGAAGTTTTCTCCAATAGATCCTTCAGGATATTGGTGAGCAATGTGCGCAAACTTACTGACAAGAAACGTGTGAATGATTGCGATGGCGAAAATAGCCGTTGCTGCAATCTGGATGATGCTAGGATTCATGCCTTCCCCTTTTTATGGAAAATAAATCTATTTTAAATAGTTTAAAGGGGATTAAAAATTAGTGTGAAAAAAAATGACTAACCGTTCTTACCAATCGAGTTCACCGGACACGCATCCATCTGTTCAACACAAAGACTGATTTCGTCGGGAGTCGTCGGCTGTTTTTTAACATAGGCGTTTCCACAATCATCTTCAGCATAAAATTCTGGCGCGCCTGAATAACAAACATTACAAGCTATGCAACCTTCGCCCCCGTTATCGTCGGGATCTGTGCAATAAAAGAGTCCAGGTATATTTTTTGCGTGCTTGTTTTTTACGTTGGCCATGGGGCTATCATAATGGGCTTGTGACTTATCATCAAGTAAGAGTGCATTTGCCACGTGTCATTTTTGACTGGAGTTATGGGGATAAGGTACTTTTATGCCTTTGAACGAGGGGTTATTTCTATGGATCAAAATATTATCGATAGGGCCAAGTCTTGGGGGAATAATTCTTATTTCGATGAGGGCGATCGCCAAGAGATCAACGCACTTTTAAATGATCTCCCGCAATCAGAGGATGAATTAACGGAAAGATTTTACCGGGACCTAGAGTTTGGAACCGGTGGTTTGCGTGCCCCGATGGGTATGGGCCAGAATCGAATGAACAAATACAATGTCCGTCGTGCGACCCAGGCCCTTGCCAATACAATCATTAAACATTTCGGTGGTGGTTCGGCCGTTATCTCATACGACTCTCGAAACTCTTCTCTATTCTTTGCAAAAGAAGCCGCTGGAGTTTTTGCTGCCAACGGGATTAAGGCCCATGTCTTTCACTCCCTCTCACCCACACCAATGCTCTCCTTTGGGGTAAGAAAATTAAAAGCTCAAGGTGGGATCATGATCACCGCAAGCCATAATCCCCCTATCTATAATGGCTACAAAGCATTTTGGGCAGATGGGGCACAGGTTGTTCCACCGATGGATAAGGAAATCATTACGGCCTACAACTCACTTACAGACTGGAGCGATGTGAAATATATGGGCTTCGAAGAGGCCTTAAAGAAAAATCTCGCGGCATGGACTGAAAAATCTCTCGACGATGCTTTCTATAAAGTTATCGAAGAGAAAGTCATTCAAGATCTTCCCCTTTGTCATAAACATGGAGGAGAGCTCTCTGTCGTTTACACCGCTCTTCACGGAACGGGACAAGTTCCTTGTTTGGAGATCGCTCGTCGCTTGGGATTTACTAAATTTGCATTCATTGCCGAACAGGCGATCCCTGATGGAAATTTTCCCACGGTTAAATCTCCGAATCCCGAAGATCCAAAGGCCCTTGCGATGGCAGTGACAGAAATGCTGAAGCTTCATGCAGACATCGTTTACGGAACGGATCCAGATGGCGATCGCCTAGGGGTCGTCGTGAATGACTATGGAAAACCGGCGTACCTAAATGGGAATCAGATCGGGGCACTTATGCTCTACTATCTTTTTAAGATAAAAACTGAAATGAAAACTCTTCCCCCAAATCCTCTCGTCTTAAAGTCGATTGTCACTTCTCCACTTCAGAACGCCATCGTCGAAAGCTTTGGTGGTACTGTTGAAGATACCCTCACTGGATTTAAATGGATGGCCGCACGAATTCGTGAGCACGAGGAGCAAAAATCAAAAATGAATTTTGTCTTCGCCTCAGAAGAGTCATTTGGTTACATGCCTCAAGATGAATCACGTGACAAAGACGGCGTCAGCTCCGTCGCCTTGATGTCAGAGATTGCTCTTCACTTCAAACGACATAAAAAAAATCTTGTGGAAGCTCTTGATGAGATTTATGAAAGATACGGATTTTTCTATGAGTCGCTCGTGGCCCTTGATTATGAAGGCATCGAAGGTGCGAAGAAGATTTCTCGCATCATGGATCATTTCAGAAAATATCCTGAGACTCACTTTGCCGGAGAAGAGATCATAGCCAAAGAAGATTATGACTCTTCAATCCGAACTGATCTCAAAACGAAACAAACAACAAAGATCGATCTTCCTAAGAGTAACGTCTTAAGCTTTACGTTTAAGAGTGGGAACAAACTTTTTCTCAGACCCTCAGGCACAGAACCTAAGATCAAGTTCTATACGATGGTTCGAGAAACTAACGGAGAACTTTCTGAGAAGAAAAAAAATGCTCTCGCCCGTGTAAAAGTCATCGAAGAGAAAGTGCTTGAAAGCTGCGAGAAGGCGTAATGAAGAAATCGATTGTACTCTTAAGTGGTGGTATGGACTCTTTGTTTTGTGCGGCCTTGGCATGCAAGACAAAGGAAGATGTCTCGTTCCTACACATGAACTACGGACAAAAAACTTCTACTCGTGAGAGAAAATCATTTGATGATATTGCCGATTTTTATTCGATCCCGATGGATAAGAGAAAAATTATCGACATGACTTTCTTAAAGCAAATCGGGGGAAGCTCCCTGACCGATGATTCAATCTTAGTCAAAAATTATCAGGGCGATTCTAATCTCATTCCAAATTCTTATGTTCCCTTTCGAAACTCCATCATTCTCTCTCTTGCTGTATCGTGGGCAGAGAGCATAGATGCGGAGGAATTATTGATCGGTGCGAACTACGAAGATTCTCCCGGGTATCCAGATTGCAGGCCTAATTATTTTGAATCTTTTAATCAGGTAATTAAAGAAGGAACCAAGGATGGGAATATTAAAATCCTCACTCCTGTTTTGATGATGAAGAAGAAAGAAATCGTGTTAAGAGGTCAGGAATTAAAAGTTCCTTGGGCGTTAAGTTGGTCTTGTTACAAGAATACAGACAAAGCATGCGGCGAATGTGACTCGTGTGCTCTGCGATTAAGAGGTTTTAAGGAAGCGGGAATTGCTGATCCAATTGACTATAAATAGTTAAGCCTTAGAATAACTTCAATCAAACAACCTAAGGAGTCCTTATGAAAATCTTCATCGTCGCTTCTCTTTTATCTCTCTCATCAGTTGCTTTCTCTCAAACAACGCCAGCAACAAATGCAAACTTTGATCAAATGAAACAAATGAGACTTAAGCATATTGATGAAAGAATCGCTCGTGAACAAACGCATAAATCATGTGTGTCTTCTGCTGCCGATCATGCGGCCATGGGCGCATGTAAGGCCTCTGCTAAAGCAGCAGGTCAGCAGGCGAGGGCCGCTTGGAAAACAGAAATGAGTTCTTTCAAAGCACAAAGACAGGCTAACAAGAAAAGATAGTTTTTCATAAGAGTGCCCACTTCAGATTGGGCACTCTCTTTTACTGATAATAAAACTGATAAGATTGAACCAAGACATAATCCTTGCCGTGCTTTCCGTATTCAAGATTCTTGGTCACCTGATGCGCGCATTCAATAAATTTATCATCAAGGGAAACTTCCTTGGATGAGAAGTTAAAGAACTCCGTTTTTCCCTTCTTATCCACACCCACGACTAAACAGGTATTAAACTCATCTTTACCAGTCCTCGCCTTAAATTCATTGTAACAGGCCTGCATCCGATCCTGAGTGCTGAGAAGTTCTGTATTTAAACTTTCAGCGAAAATTTGTTTTTTTGTTTTTTGTTGTTTCTGGAGATAATGAAGGGACTCTTTTGAACAGACTTTTTCTTTTTCGAAGTTAGGGACTTTGCTGGAACAAGAGACGATCAAAAAACTAAGAAGCATACCGAATACTATTTTCATCGTTTCCTCACCTTCTCTAATGCCTTAATAACTTTTCTGAAATTCACATAGTCAAAGCGACTATTACATTTCAAAAGATAGTCGTCCATAGTGGGGTCATCATCTTTAAGAAAATAAAAGGTGAAGTCGGTAGCTACTATTAATAAGGCCGACAAAGGTGAAATACGCTCTGCTTTAAGTCCAAGTGGAAAACCCATACCATCTGGTTGCTCGTGATGCTGAAACGCCAGTACATCAGTATCTGGAGGAGCAGAGGAAAAATATTTCTTGATCAGATTCCCGGCATCATTGGGGTGTGACAAAAAAATCTTTTGATCTTCTTCAGTTAGCGTGTGCTTAATCTTTTCAAACTCCGCGAGATTTTGAATCGATATGAGAGAGGGTCTCACGGCAAGCGTAATGTCACTTACAACTGAGGCATAGACAAGTTTATCCAGAGTCGTCTTTGAGATCCAGTCCAGCTGTTTCGCTAGAGCACAAGCGATTAAGCTTGTGAGATTCATTTTTTGGGTAAAAAGGGCGTAATCATCCTGGCTCTCTTTGATACTTTTTAGAAAGGGCGCAACACGCGAGTCTTTCTCAACCACTGAGCGGATTCTTTTCACTGCTTCATCGATGGTGTCACGAAATTCTTTATCGATGTGAACTTCATCATCAATGCGAAGAATCTTTTGCTCAAATCTCTTCTCCGGAGTATCACTCGCCCCTCTTAAGACAAAACGAAAATTATTGGCCTTAAGAAAGATATCAATCTGGTTCTGGATTTGCCCAATCACCCAGTCTGCCGTATGCCTCTTGAGATAGAGATACTTAATCCCCTTATCATTGTACTTTTTGATGTCAACAATGTTGGTGTCGTCGTCTTCGTTAGAAATTTTGATGTATTTATCGTTTCCGATTCTGATGTAAAGATTCTTATTAATACCATCGAGAATCGAAAGAAAATCGATGTCAATGCGGCAGTAGGCACTATCGTTGAGATAGGGAGAATTTTCAAAAGTTTTTTGTGATTCTTCGATCAGGCCATGAGGAAGCGAGGCCTCATCCATGATCATGAGCTGAGGAATTTTCTTTAACAGATCTTTTCCTTCCTGCCGTACTTCATTCACGAGAACAATAATTCTTACGTATTTAGAATGTTCCGTCAGGTAAGCAACAAAGTCTTCCAAAAGGTAAGCGTGGGAAGTGTAATCATAGACAATCATGCTAGGAACGAGTGTCAGATTTTTTAAAAAAAGTAACGCCTTCTCTTCTGACTCAAGCTCTGTCACATCTGTATGTAGAAGTGTCTCTAGCACAAACTTCAAGATCCCACGCATGTAGGGTGAAGATGAAACGACAAGAAAAGGAAGTTTTTTAGGTTCTGACATTAGTATAGTTGGACAAAGTCCCCTTCAGTCACTGATCCTCCGGAGTGAAGGACACATATAGCTCCATTTGGTTCGAAATAATCAACGACCTCAAGAGTACCTTTGACTTCCCCTTGAGAAATACCAATCATAGCACCCGATTCTGGATCAAAAATTTCCTGGCCCTCGGTTATCACTTTGAGAATATCTCCCAGATTAATACCGGACACGCGACCAGCATTTACATAGATCCTTGTTCCGATGATCTTTGCCACTCGTCCGACCCAATCCAACTTGCTTCCCACTCGGATAATCCTCGGTACAAATTTTCTGACCGCGGCTTGAGCTGCATGCCGAAGAAGTTCCTGTCTGTAAGCTAGATTGTCTTCCGATTCTGATTTATAAAAACGTAGGTTATCATCGGAGATGTCACCTTCAACGACTTCGGAGAAAAGCTCCTTGTTCGTGAGAACATCGTAAACCTTGATCTCAACAAAGACCTCGGCCAAAGACTTCACTTTTCTCATGAAGCCAATCTCATCACTCTTTTGGCGAACTCTTGCTTCTTTAATACGACCGAAGACCACAATGTTCACACCAGAAAGTTTCGCTTTTCGGGCAAGTTGAGCGAGCTTTATTCCTCCACCCGCGTAGATCTCTTTGGAATTTCCAAAAAAAGTCTCAGCCTCAGGATCGACTATAAATTCACGCGACTTTGAAATCTCGCGACGAAATTCTTCTGTCGAAGTGATAGCTAGATCCTCGGTACCAATAGGAGATTCATTATAGAAACTTAAAAGTGCAATTTTTTTTCTAACCGGATTAAACTCAGTAACTCGCTTAGTATCTGCCCCACCTCGATTGATGGGACGACGTCGCGATATGGTATCGCAATTTTGAAATAATAAAAAAACGAAGCTCAAGGCCAAAAAATGTCGACAAGTTTGCATGCCGTGTCCTTAAAGAATTTATTCACCCACGAGCTTCAGAACATGAACTGAGCCATTGAACTCATCCACGACTTGATAGCTCGTACTTGATTTTAACTCTTTTACTTTCGACAATAAATCCATAAACGATTTTTCCTCACCTTGATAAAAGCAAATGACCTCTGCTTCCCCCGAACTCATCTTATCTAATTTAATTTCAAGTCCAATTGCGGCCCCTCGGGACTTTAAGGTTTCAATCAGAGCTAAAACGTCCCCCATGTTCTTATGGCCCTTAATAACTAACCGAGACGCTCGGTTAAGCGAATGCGCCGATTTTAAAAAGGTATCTAATTCTTTAAAAAAAGGCAGAGGGGTTCGGTAGATCCGGCTCGCGAGAGCGGAGTTCAAGGATTTCTGCTCAACTCCTCGCCATTCTTTTTTTTCCAAGGGGAGATCATAACTTTGTACAATTCTTTTTGTATCAATATCTAAGATGAGAAGTTTTCCACTCCATTCAAATGTATTCTCGGCCAGAGAAGGATTATGGTGAGTACGCCTAAGAGTTAAGGAGACCTTTGACCAGAGACCGCGCTTATAATCGTTCAAGGGCTGCGCCAAGAGTTCATCGACAGATTTTTGCTCCCAGTTTTCAAAGAAGGTTGAACAAATCCCAGTACAGATTCCCACGTCCTCAATTGGCTCTGGGAGATTTTCGTTAATCCATTTTTGCCAGGATTCAGAGAGAGGATGGATAAAAGTTGCTTCTTTCTCAAAACCAAGATCACTCCAGGAAAAATTTTCAATCCTGATTTCAGGAATGATCCACAGTTTAGAGTAAGTTTTCTTCTCGCCAGTCGTGATTCTTTTGAGAATACGCGTCAGCTTGAGTCGATCGAGTTTCACGTCGATGATGGACTTGTTTGGTGTACCTGAAGCCTTGAAGTGATAACCTTGAACCGTATCGAGCAAACGAGAGAATTTCTGAAACTCTACATTTTTTTCTGCATCCAGTGCCTTTAATAGGTTCTCTTTCGCATCTACATCTAATGACTCTTTTCCTTTACCGAATTTTTCCGTAAGTTTCATTTCTTTATATTCAACAAAAAATTGAGCAAATTTCAGATCCAGCTTCTTCTTAAAATCTACAGGATCAAAACCGAGCTCCGGAGAAAATTTTTCGACTGCCTTTATAGTCGCTGCAAAGAGGATATTTTTTTTCTCCGTCTCATCGAGTGTCGTTGTCACTTCAGCTTGATATTCAAGCTGGGCATAGGCTGAGAAGGCCATGAGAAATAAATAAAGGTAAGCTAATTTTTTCATGAACGGAATTCTTCCGCCTTATCTTTAATAATGAGAGATACTGAGTTTGTATTAAGAAGCTCGTTGATCTTGGCAACCATCTGCGGGGATGGAGTCACAAGATAGTTATCACTTAAAGGCAACCGAGCTCTCCCCTCCGGGGTATCGAAAATAAAATGAACTGGAATGGACCCACGGTAGCTTAAAAGAATCTGCCGCATTTGCCCCAGCGAATAAGCATTCAAATGATTCAAGGGAACGCTCACTCTAACAGAGGTTACTTTTTCGTCTGATTCATCTTTCAGCAAGGCAATCTTATTAGGGAAAAATTTCTTAGGATCTTCAGAAAGATTTACCACTCCAGTCAAAAGAAGAGGTTCATCAACAGTTAAAAAGTGTTGAAACTCGGCAAAAGTTTTTGGAAAGAAAAGGCATTCAATTTTTCCGCTTAGATCCTCAAAGGTTACAAATGCCATTTTATCCCCTTTCTTTGTGAGGATAATCTTGCTCTCCGAAATCATACCAGTAATAACCATGCTTCTCTTGCTCGGATCGTGTTCATCACCCATGCGTGGATTAAAGCCTTCTGGTCTGGCCACAGTTGGAAGCTCCTGGATCTGTGCAATCGTCATTGAAGAAAGTTTTTCCATGATGTCTTTGAATCTGAAAAGTGGGTGACCTGATACATAAATCCCTAAGAGCTCGGCTTCGAGAGAAAGTTTTTGTTTCTCATCGAACTCTTGAGACTCAGAAATATTGAGTTGCTCCTCAGTCGTCTGAACATTTTCCCCCATGTCAAACAGCGAGGTTTGCCCCATCAATTTTTCTTCCTGCTTTTTCTCAGCAAAAGAAGTGATGAACTCCATGTTATCCAAAAGAGTTTTTCGGTTAAATTTCTCGCACGAATCAAATCCACCCACTTTGATGAGGGATTCCATCACGCGTTTGTTCACGGCCTTGAGACTCACGCGCTCACAGAAATCGACAAACCCTTTATATGGTCCGTTCTCCGTGCGTTCACGCACGATTTCTTCTACTGCTCCCTCTCCAACCCCTTTAATCGCACCAAGACCGAACCGAATCGTGTCACCGATAACGTTAAAGAGCCAAAGTGATTGATTCACGTCGGGAGGCAAGATTGAGATCCCAAAATCTTTAGCCTCTTGAATATAAGAAGTAATTTTATCTTTGTTGTTAATCTCTGTACCCAAAAGTGCAGCAAAGAATTGGGCCGGATAGTATTTTTTGAGATAGGCCGTCTGGTAAGAGATGACGGAATAGGCCACGGCATGTGATTTGTTGAAACCGTATTCAGCAAATTTCTCCATTAGGTCGAAAAGTGCAATCGCTTTGTCTTCGTTGAATCCTCGCTCGACTGCTCCCTTGCGAAAAATTTCTTTGTGCATCTGCATTTCTTCGGCTTTCTTTTTCCCCATAGCACGGCGGAGCATATCTGCCTGCCCGAGTGAATATCCGGCCACCACACGAGCAATGTTCATTACCTGTTCCTGGTAAACGATAATGCCGTAGGTATCTTTTAAAACTGGTTTTAATTCTTCAAAGGCATAAGACTCAACTTTACCATTAATTTTGTTTTTGATCTCTGCAAACTCAAGGTGCATCCCCGATCCCATGGGTCCCGGACGGTAGAGCGCATTAATGGCGGTGATATCATCAATGGACCCAGGCTTGATTCGTTTACAGAGATCCTGCATTCCAGATGACTCGAGTTGGAATACCCCAACAGTTTTTCCGTCTGAGATCATGTCGTAAACTGACTGATCGTGGAAATCAAGATCTTCGATATCGAAGTCAGGTTTTAAATCACGACGAACAAATTTCTGAGCATTGGAAATGACTGTGAGGGTTTTAAGTCCCAGGAAGTCGAATTTCACAAGTCCAATTTTTTCTGAGAAGTCTTTGTCAAACTGAACGACCTGCTCGCCCTTGGCACCTCTGAATAACGGACAGTAAGTGACGAGAGGCTCATTCGTGATGATCACTCCGGCCGCATGAATTCCAGCGTGACGGTTCAGACCTTCCAGGCGTTTTGCGATCTGAAGAATTCTTCTGATCTTCGGATCATTATCTTCGAGCTCTTTGAGCTTAGGTTCCTTATCGATGGCCTCCTGAAGTTCGATACCCAATTCTTCTGGAACAAGCTTGGCGAGAGTATCGGCCTCAGAATAAGGAAGGGCGAACACGCGAGAAACATCTCTCAGGACGGCCTTAGCAGACAGTGTTCCAAAAGTAATAATCTGTCCTACGCGCTCTTCACCATATTTTTTTGTCACATACTCAATCACTTCCTGTCTTCGATCCTGACAGAAGTCGATATCAAAATCCGGCATAGAAATGCGTTCAGGATTGATGAATCGCTCAAAGAGTAGGTTAAAAGGAATAGGATCCACGTTCGTGATGTTTAAAGCATAAGCAACAATAGACCCAGCTCCAGATCCTCGACCTGGTCCTACAGGAATTCCATTATTCTTAGACCAGCCAATAAAGTCCGCAACGATTAAGAAGTAGCCCGTAAAGCCCATCTGCTTAATCAAACCAACTTCAACATTTAAGCGATCAATATATTGCGGCTTAATCTCACTTTCCCAATTCTCTTTTTCGCGAAGTTGCTTAAAATGAGGACCGATGAAACGCTCGTTCAACCCTTCGAGAGAAAGCCTGGCAAAATAATCTTCCTCCGTCTCGGCAGTCGTAATTTCAAATTTAGGAAGAAGATAAATCTGCTTTCCCTTATCATCTTGCCAACGAATTTCTAAGTTACAAGCATCGGCAATTTTCAAGGTATTGTTGCAGGCCTCTGGAATGTAGCTAAAGGCCTGACGCATTTCCTGAGGTGATTTCAGATAAAACTCAGTGGTCGACAGTTTCATGCGTTTTTCATCTTCAAACGTTTTACCGGTTTGAATACACATTAAAACTTCTTGAGCGGCAGCATCTTCGCGAGTTAGATAATGGGCATCATTGGTCGCAACTAGAGGAATCGAATGTTCTTTAGAAAACGCGATGACCTTTTCATTCACAATCGCTTGCTCAGGAATTCCGTTTTCTTGAATTTCAAGATAGAAATCATCTTTATAAATTTCACGAAATTTCATCGCCGCTTGATAAGCGCGCTCATCCTGGCCAGTGAAAAGATTGTACCCTACCTCACCCTTTAGACATGCTGTTGTAGCGATGAGCCCTTCAGAAAACTCACGAAGAAGATCTACGTCGGCCCGTGGCTTATAATAAAATCCTTCCTGATAAGCTTTTGAGAGGAGCTTACAGAGATTTCGGTAACCGGTGATATTTTTGCAAAGAAGAATCAAATGATGGATCTGGTGCTTCCCTTCGACCTCGTCCTGTGAATCGAGTGTTTTTAGATTTTTTGGCGCCCGGCGATCGTGACGAGAACCTGGCGTGAAATAAATTTCTGATCCTAGAATGGGCTTTATTCCCGCACTAATCGCGCGCGTGTAAAAGTCAATCCCACCAAACATATTTCCGTGATCAGTGCATGCGATCGCTGGCATCTCAAGCTCTTTTGCCCGTTTAAAGAGATCATTTAAGCGAATGGCGCCATCCAAGAGAGAGTATTGTGTGTGCAAATGCAGATGAGTAAAACTGTCCTTGTGAGTATTTTGGAAATCACTACCGATAAATGGATTTTTCATGCTTGGCCCCTACATTTAATTTCATCAGAAACATTAAAACCGTTATAGAGATGGAGTCCCTCATCTTTACGTGATTTTCGTACCTCACACTTCTCACTTCTTTTTTCTTTAACTTTCTTATCGACGCCAAACTCTATCCAGCGATCGCGAATGGCATTGTTGTTTCTATAATCGATCTTAATTACCTCAAAATCTCTTTCCTGCATTTGACCGGTTCGGCTTTCGTTATAGCTGGCACTAACCAGAATAAATCTTCCGTCTTTCATGACGTAGGAATGAGTTTGTTTCTTGGCGGCATCCTGACTTGAGTTTTCTGAGTCAGTTAAAGAAATCATATTTTTTTCGGGGCCCACATCTAAAGCGAGAGAAGTACATACTTCGGAATTAGCAAATCCGTTTTGACCACTCGGCTCGCAAAAAGTTGTTTTGTAATCTAAGACTGGTTTCTGGTTAACCAGAATAAGAAGTCTCTCTGGTGATGCATTGAGAGATTTTGCCATGGTCAACCAGTAGATCTGGTCATTCTTTTTGTCCCCGTTCAAATCCTTCTCTTCCAAGCGAATAGTTCTCCATCCAGGCTCTGGATAATTTTTTGGAGATGCTGTTGAGATGCTTGAAGTAAGAATGAGAATCAGGGGAAATAGGATTTTAAACAAGATGATCTCCGAGAAACAAATAATGTCGTTTTATCCTCTCAAGATACCCATTTTTAGCAGAAAATTACATCAAAATTGCGACGCATTAAACCACTCAGGAAATGGCATTTTTTTGACAAAGTTTTTATCTTCAAAAATGACGTTCTTCAGGGTACTTATGGCTTAGAGGTACATATGTTTACGAACGAGAATATGGCGAGAGCTCACGACCTTTTGGAGGTCATTACTTTTTTTAATCAAAAAGGCTGGACTCCCGCGACTTCATCCAATTTTTCCCTAAGATCAACCGTCGCAGACCAATTTATTATCAGCCGTTCTGGCGTGGATAAAAGCAATTTTAAAATTGAAGATCTCATTCTCATCAATCCAAACGGCGATGTTCTTCCCCCTTTTAATACTCCTAAAACAAAATCCTCTGCTGAAACTCAAATTCATACAGCTATTTATAAAAAATATCCGTGGATCAATTGTGTTCTTCATACTCACTCTCCTCTTGGTACGGCCTTGTCGCAAACCATGGCAGCATCCGGGGCGATTATCTTTGAGGGTTTAGAAATTCTCAAAGCTTTTGAAGGAAATTTAACTCATGAAATGAGTGAAACCCTACCCATCGTACCTAATTCGCAAAATATCTCGGATATCATTCGGGATATGGAAGAGCATTTAATTCCGGACCTCAAAATCCACGGCTTCTTAATTGCGGGCCATGGACTCTATGCCTGGGGCAAAGACCTAGCAGCGGCGAAACGTCATATCGAAGCTTTTGAGTTTCTTTTCGAGTGCTTCAACATTATGAGGAGATACTAATGGCGATTCTTAAGCTGCTGGATCAGGATTCAACAGAAATAAATGATCCAAAAGAGATAAAGATTTTCATGAATGAGCGAGGAATTATCTTCGAACAATGGAAGACCTCACAAGTTCTTAGTGATTCTGATTCTCAGGAAATAATCCTTAAGGCCTATGAGCACGAGCTTGGGCCTTACATGAAAAAGAATGGATACCTCTCTGCTGACGTCATCAACGTTCACGAGGGCACTCCGAACATTGAAGCTATCAGGCAGAAATTTCTTTCCGAACATACACATGCAGAAGACGAAGTGCGCTTCTTTGTTGATGGAGAGGGAGAATTCTTCTTTCATCTTCAGGACCGCAGCGAAGTCTTTTCTCTCCTTTGTCAAAAAGGCGACTTTATTTCCGTCCCTAAAGGGTTTACCCACTGGTTTGATCTTGCTCCCGGTTACTTTGTGAAGGCCATTCGCGTTTTCATGACGGTTGACGGTTGGGTCGCCAACTACACCCATAGTGGTGTGGAGAAGAGGTATCAGCAGTGACGAAATTATTCCTCTTCGACATTGAAGGCACGACGACAGACATAAACTTTGTTCACAAGATTCTCTTTCCATACGCTAAAGAAAGATTAAAAAACTTCGTTCATGCTCATCAAGAAAAACCTGAAGTCATCGCGGCCCTCTCAGCTGTTAAAAAAACAGTCCTCGAAGAAGAGAATTCCCACATTCAACTCAATGAATGTATCAACAAATTACTTTTTTGGATCGATACGGATAGAAAACACGGAGCTCTCAAAGAACTTCAGGGTTTGATTTGGGATGAAGGTTACTCAAATGGCCACTTCAAGGGACATGTTTATCAGGATGTGAGACCATTTTTTGAACGAATCAAAAAGCAAAATTCAAAAATCGGCATCTATTCTTCTGGCTCAGTCCATGCCCAGAAACTCATCTTTGGTTATTCTCAGGCCGGCGATCTTACCCCCTATATTTCTTATTATTTTGATACGAAGATCGGAGCGAAGCGGGAACAGTCAGCCTACGAAAAAATAGCATCCGAGACCGGTACACCTTCAGCAGAAATTACTTTTTTCTCCGATATCCCTGAAGAACTTGAAGCCGCTCAAAATGCTGGGTTAAATGTCATGCATGTGGTGAGAGATGGAACGGGCCCTTCAACTTTCGAGATGATTCAAGACTTCTCGAACATCTAGAATCTCCAAAAAAAATCGTAAACGTAGTAGTAACCTTTCTGTCCAAAATGCAGATCAGCGAAGTTCTTAGTCGCAACACCTAAGCTCATATGAAAACTATCCCAGATCCACATGTACGAAACAGTGCCGCCGATCGTACGCAATTCAAAGTTATAGGTCGGTCCAAAAAGAACGCGGTTCCAGTTATCCGTGATGTACTCAGTGATATTTCGAATATCGGAATCCTGATAGAGACCTAGACCCCTCGTAGCTTTTGCCTTGGTGTATTGAGGATCGAAGGTAAAAGTCCCGATGAGGTGTGTTTGAAATTTCGCGTTGGATGGTATCGTGATGATCCCACCAAATTGCCCAATCCAGTCTTGACTCTGAACTTTATAAGCACCGAATGAGTTTACCGTGACCTTTGCATATTTATTTTGCAAAACTTTATATTTCGCTCCCAAATTGACGTAACCATCAAGATAAAGTGAGTTGGCAATTTTAATCCCAAAATTATTCGTCACTCCGTACTGGATCTGGAAGGGACTCACCAGTATTTCGTCACGATCCAGGGTATGGCCATCCGAACTGAAGACACCCATATAAACGAGCTCTTTATATTGGGCCGGAATTTTTTGACTTCCGCTTAAAGTGATTGAATTAAATCCTGGGACTTTTTTCTTTTGAAAATTCTTAAAATCCAGAATTTCAACCTCATCATCGATCAAGATGAGAGAATTATTGATAATTTCAGTAATGTCGATCTTTGCTATTATATCCAGATCCCGTAGATGAAAATCATGAATCACACCGAAGGCCACCAGTCTTCCTTCACGCGCAGAAATAACAGTCACTCTTTCGCCGGACCTAAAACCATCTTTACCTGTGAGCTTGGCCAGAATCTGAGTTGAGTTATTAATTTTTGTGACAAAACCCTGAGACCAGGAAAGAGTCGAAAAAATCAGTGTAAAAAAATAAATAAACTTCATGAAATTAAAATCTCGACTGAAAAACAAAGCTTAATGAACGAACTAAAATAGTATTACTGACTGGTCCAATAAGGGTCTGATCAAGATAGCTCACACCCGCCGCGTACTGAGCATCAAAAGAATAAGTCGCATTGATGACGGAGTCCCAAACCAGACTCTGCTTACCCTTGATTTGTGTTCCGTTATTGGTACCCGTTTTAGGTCCTTCGAGTCTCGGTGTAAAATTAGTCCCTAAACGCATTTTGGATTTCCAAGGTACATATCCACCACCAAACGAAAAACTTCCGCCCCAGTAAGAATTTAAGTGAGTGTCACTTTGAGCAGTATGGATGTCACGACCAAAAGATCGATGGGCCTCACCTCCGAATGTGAGATCCCCTTCTTTGAAATTATTAATCTTAAAAAATCCTAGTCCAGTAAAGTAAGTACCACTTCCTTGAGCATCCACTGCGAGAGAGGATTTTGCATCGTAAACAGAAGTTGCCGTGGGAATATTTACCGTTTGAAAAATCCAAAGGCGATCAAACATACTCGGGGCATATGCATGAGAAAGTCCAACATCACTCCAGCCACTATTGTTTGCTTGAGCATCATCAAACTGGCGTGATTTATTTTGATATTTTAGAGACACACCGGTCTGGTAGCGAAAGGTCCAACCGTAGGCGAGATCCATTCTCGCGGCCGTCGTCGTTTCTTTGTTGTCTTTAGCGCGAAACGTGCTTGTTCCTTTAACGTCAACGTCACCAATCACTCTTGCCTGTGAAAAGCCGAAGGTCTGCTGCCACTTTGAAGGGAGGATCATAAGATTGGGAATGCTGGTGTTCGAGACACAGCATGAAGCTCCGAAGGAATTCCAGGAGAGGAGACTAAAGATGATAAGTAAGATCAACTTCATCTATCACCTTTGAATTTTGAATCAATTGGAATTTAATCTGCCAAGTTCCACCCATGATAAAGTAGATCTCACTAACTCGGTACTCACCGGTATCGATTTTCGAAATTTTTACGGGACTAGAACCATGTCCCATAGCAGGCATCCATAAAAAAATATTCATTTCAGTAGGTGGATCATGAAAAGGACCTTGGTCAGAACCGCGATTCATGTCCCACATTTTCAAATCAAATTTATTCCCACCAAGTTTCGGTGTTTCATCCCAATCAATTTTAAATTGATATTTTAAAACTGAAAATGTTGGAACACTCTGGAGTGAAAAAATTCCCGAGACTGGGTTTTTCTTTTCATTTTTGTGATGAAGAAGCGGAGATTCTCCGCATCCTAGAATCAAAAACATTAAAAGAAAGATTGGCCTCATTATTTTTTCTCTTTCGCACAAAGAGTTTCGATCTCTACACAGGCCCGGCTAAAAAAGATCAGTGTCCACCAGTTTTCAGTGATCCGCGTTTCAATGAGATACGGTTCTCGAGGACATAGGGCCCGAACAATTTGTGGAAGAGCGGCATCTTTCTCTTTCTCAGCATTCGAGAAAAAAAGCCACTGATTGAAGCAATTTTTAAGTTGGTCATTGCCCGTAGAGAGGACCTGCATCTGAGTTAAGGGTCTTTCATAAGATTTTTGCTGAAAATCGGCCTTTCTAATGAGGTCGTAATCGGCATACTTCTGTGTACAACCCATTAAAAATGCGCAAATAAAAAGGTATTTCATGGCCCCAAGCTACCATGGGTCCAAGGCTTTGTTTATATCCATCTTTTTTACAGAGCATCATTCGACTATTTTCAATACCGAATCGATTATGTAGCATAACAAGATGATAAAACTAAATTCGTTGATAGCTTTTGCCGTCTTTCTAAGTTGCACCGTCACGTGGGCAAAGCGTGTTGATTTTATTTGGATGGGAAGAAATTTTGTCATGGTTTCTCCTGATAAATCGAGCGATAAACCTCGTCCTCTCGTTGTTCTTCTTCACGGTTGTAAGCAAAATCCCGATCTCATCTTGCGCGGCACTTATATGGAAACTGAGGCCCTCGCCAATAATTTTATTGTGCTGGCCCCAGAACAGTCAGTTCTTAATAATGGTGATCATTGTTGGAACTGGTTTTTCTCTTTTAACCAAGAAAGAAGTCTTGCTTCAGAAATGGGCCAGATCATGGCGACAGTGGACATGCTCAAGGCGACCTACAATATCGATAAATCAAAAATATTTGTTGCAGGAATGAGTGCTGGCGGAGTCATGGCCCATACTATGGCCGTTTGTTACCCTGATTATTTCAAGGGTGCAGCCATCCACTCAGGTCTTGCTTATAAAATCGCTGAAAATCTTGAGGAAGCTCAAACTGTCCTCACAATCGAGGACCAAAAATCTCCCGAATATTTAGGAAAAATGGCTTCTGCCTGCGCTCGAAATATTGGTGAGAAATCCATCTTAAATCGAATCATGATCATTCACGGATCGGCGGACCCGAGAGTCAATGCCGTTCATTCTGAGATCATTTCTAAAACTAATGAAGTCTGGTGGGATTATCTCGATGATGGTCGCAGAAATTCTTCGACTAAAGTAACCACTACTAAAAGCTCATTTGCCTTTAACAGCTATTCTGTCATAAAAACTGAAAAGCATTACCCGTATCACGATATGATTGAGCAAAAGCTCATAGTAAAAGATATGGCACATGCCTGGGGTGGCGGTCGTCCGGTTTCTGCGAATTTTGATCCTAAAGCACCTTCTTCAACTGATGCCATTCTCAAATTCTTTCAATTAAAGTAAGGGCCTCGTCATGATCTCACTCTTTGGATTAATCCTTTCCCTATTGGCACTGATGTATCTCGCTTACCGGGGAATAAATGTATTAGTCCTAGCACCTCTCTGTGCCCTTTTTGCAGTGATATTTCAATCGGAAGCATTTCTAGGTTCTGGTGCTCCCATCGCTCACTACACGCAAATTTTTATGACCGCCCTAGGTAAATACGTCATTCTCTATTTTCCCGTTTTCCTTCTAGGTGCAATCTTTGGAAAACTGATGAACGATACTCGCGCTGCGAAGGTGATCGGAGAAACAATTTCGGCAAAGCTGGGTTCTAAGCATGCTATTCTTGCTACAATTCTTGCCTGCGCCATTTTGACCTACGGTGGTGTTTCTTTGTTTGTCGTCGCATTTTGTGTTTTTCCCATTAGCGTATCTCTTTATGCAAAAGCAGGAATTCATAAAAAGTTTATTCCAGGAGCGATCGCAGTCGGTTCATTTACCTTTACGATGACAGCTCTTCCAGGAACTCCCGCGATTCAAAATGCTATTCCGATGCCTTTTTTTGGTACGACAACATTCGCAGCTCCCGGTCTAGGAATCATAGCTGCCTTCATCATGTTTGGTTTTGGCTGGATGTGGATGACTTGGCATGCAAAAGGGGTCGCTCCCGACACGAATAAAGATATAACAATTGAACACACAGAAGGACCCTCGTTCATTCTTGCAATGGCACCTTTGGTGATTGTGATCGTTGCCAATTTTATTCTCTCTCAATATGTAATTCCTAGCTGGAATGCTAGTTATCTATCTGAAGCGAAGTTTGGGGGCATTGAACTCAAGAATGTGAAAGGTCTATGGGCGATTATTCTTTCTCTTTCACTTTCAATCATTTTCATTCTTGTCACGATGAGACGATATAACAATAAAATGATCGACTCTATTAACTCAGGAACGATGGGATCTCTTCTTCCAATTTTCAATACTGCCTCAGAAGTTGGCTACGGGGCCGTGATCGCAAGTTTTGCTTCTTTTGCTATTTTAAAAACTGCCGTCCTTGGAATTTTTCCTTCAAATCCATTGGTCTCTGAAGCCATTGCCATAAATACTCTTGCTGGAATCACCGGCTCGGCCTCAGGCGGGATGAGTATTGGGCTAGAAGTTTTGGGCCCTCGTTATCTTGAACTCGCTCATTCATTAAATATTTCACCTGAACTTCTTCACCGTGTGGCCTCCTTGAGTTCAGGGGGCTTTGATACTCTTCCTCATAATGGAGCGGTCATTACTTTACTCACAATTTGTGGCCTCACTCATAAAGACTCATACTTTGACATCTTCATGGTTGCAGTCGCCATTCCAGTGATTGCGACCATTACAGTTGTTGCCTTAGGATCTGCTTTTGGAAGCTTCTAAAATTTCTCTTCGAAAAATTCAAAAATCAGACTCACCTCAAGTCGCCAATCTTATTCGCACTGTTATGCCTGAGTTTGGCGCAAGCGGGCCAGGATTTGCGATTCATGATCCTGAAGTGAGCGATATGTTCTCGGCTTACGATCAAGCTCTTCACGCCTATTTTGTTGTCGAAGTTGATTCAAAGATATTGGGTGGTGGAGGAATCGCCCCACTTTTGGGCGGCGAACCTGGAATTTGCGAACTACGTAAAATGTATTTTATGGCTGAGCTAAGAGGACAAGGGTTTGGCCAAAAGATTATGAACCTCTGTTTAGAAGCCGCTAGGGCCTACGGCTATAAGAAATGTTATCTCGAAACTCTCAAATCCATGGATGCGGCTCAGATTTTGTATCGTAAAAATGGATTCACTCAAATCCCGAATGGTCTTGGAAATACTGGACATTTTTCCTGTGATGCCTGGTATCTAAAAGATCTCTAACCCAAGGCAACTTGTTCTCGCTACGAGTGCAGAATAGAATCGGAAACTCACCTTAAAGGAGTTTCTATGCACTACGATTTACTTGTGACTCAAAATTCTAAAATGCTTCATAATCTTTCTCAGATTCTTGTAAAAGCTGAAGCTTTTGCAGGATCAAAAAAGGTTGAGATGGAAGTTCTTTTAAACTCTCGTCTTGCTCCGGATATGCTTCCACTCGGGCGCCAGATTCAAATCGCATGCGATACGGCCAAGCTTGGAGCTGCACGAGTCTCAGGAAAAGAGGCCCCTAAGCATGAAGACACTGAAAAGAGTCTTACAGAATTCAAAGCGAGAATTGAATCTGTTATCGGTTATTTGAATTCATTTAAAAAAGATGATTTTAAAAATGCCATGGAAATAAAAGTGACTCAACCCCGCTGGGAAGGAAAATGGATGACTGGACATGAGTTCACTATTCAGCACGTGCTTCCAAATATCGGATTCCACGTCACCACTGCTTATGCCATCCTTCGCCATAATGGGGTCGAGATCGGGAAAAAAGATTACTTGGGAGAGATGCCTTACAAAATGTAGACTTAAATATCGTGTGGGTCTCCCAGTGGTTACCCACACTTCGTTTATAACGAATCTATCCTTACTAATTATCACATTTTACAACTCTAGGAATTGCTCTAGTATCATCTCAATACCTGCAAGGAGATAGCTATGATCAATACATTAACGATAAATATCTTTTGGGTTCTCGTGTTCGCGGCTTTCGCTTCAAAACTTATTCAATAAGAAATTCGAAACCTTAAAAAGTTCTCCCCCATTCATAAATCCTCATCATTTTTGTAGTCTAAGAAACAAATTATAATTTTAGCATTTGTAAGATCAAGTTCGATTAAAACGATAGATAAGCATCTAATTATCGACTTTAAACCAAGATTAAAACATGTTAATCTGATCTCGTAATTCTAATAAAAGACTTTTAGTTAGCGAGAAACCGATGAACGTCCATTTATTAAAGATTATTGAATCACTTCAATCGAACCGAAAGTTTATTGGTTATTCAATGGCCTATGGTTTTTCGTCCCTCATACTGCCCTTCGCGACACAATACCTTGTTAATAAATTATCTCTTTCCGGTATTTGGTTTAACACATTATCTTTCGTGATCATTATTGGAGTTGGACTTTCGTTGGCGCAGATCATTCGCCATTCACAGGTAATTCTAATGGAGTCACTCCAGCGAGAGATATTCGTGATTGAGGTCGAGAAATGGAAGCTTGCAAAATTAAGAGACCATGCACATTATTTTTTTGAAATCCCAGGGCTCTTAAAATCTTTCTCCAAAGCTTACTCTCACTTGGTAGAGCTATCCCTACTTTTAATTTTCGGTGTAACGACCATTATTT
>JBBQGK010000007.1:0-63920 GCA_038322885.1 Bacteriovoracales bacterium
TGGCTCACAAAACTTGCTGATTTCAAGGTTGCAGTTCCTGTTGATCAGAAAGAAAAAATTAAAATTGATGTGGTGTCGAATGTCTCAGCAAAAAAAGTTGAACGTTGGATGCTTTCTGATCTGAAAGTGAAAATTGCAGGAGAAAAATTCATCGCGATCACTCACCTTTGTGAAGATGAGCTCAATCAACATCAGTGCTGGAAGGGGATGGCGGTTGCGACCTCTAAAGCGACAGGATACTTGGACATGAACTCTGACGATGTTAAAGCTTTCATAGAAATTATTCAGAAAAATAATTCTCGTGTAATTTGTTTCCAATCAAAACCTATTTTACAACTCGCGATTAATTCTGGAGTTGCTCCCACATTCGAAACTTTTGATCTTTCACAGGCGCACTTCCTTGCTAATCCGGACATGCGCCACGATCTCGATACCATGGTAGAAGAATTTCTCGACCGAAAGCTCAGTGTTTCATCTGAAGGCCAGAGTGATCTCTTTGGTGGAGTGAGTGATGAGGAGATAAAGCTTCAAGGAGAAAAAGCTGAAGCGATTTTAGAACTCTATCCGTACTTACTCGCGAAGATGAAAGAGCTCGATGTTGAAGCTCCCTATAATGATCTCGATATCCCTCTTATCAAAGTTCTCGCTCGTATGGAGCTTGAAGGTGTAGCGCTCAATGTTTCTTTTTATAAAGAGCTTGAAATCGAATTTAGTAAGCAGATCGAAGAAATCGATGCCGAAGTTTTTAAGATTGCGGGTACAAAAATTAATCTTCGCTCGCCAAAACAAGTGGGAGAGTTGCTCTTTGAAAAACTTCAGCTCCCGGTTATCCGCAAAACGAAAACTGGTTACTCAACAGATGCAGAGGTTTTAGGCGAACTTGTAGGAATGAAACTCAGTCCTATTCCTGAGCTTCTTTTAAAATATCGTGAAGTGGAAAAACTCCTCTCGACTTACGTGAAAGTTCTCCCGACTCTTGTGAGCTCAAAAACAAATAAGATCCACACTCACTATCAGCCAAGTAATGCGGCCACAGGACGCCTGTCTTCAGATAATCCAAATCTTCAAAACATTCCTGTGCGAACAGAAAATGGAAGAAAGCTTCGCAAGGGATTTATCCCGAGCCCAGGACGTACTCTACTTTCGGCGGATTACTCTCAAGTTGAACTCCGTCTCCTTGCTCACTTCTCGCAAGACGCCAACATGCTCGAAGCTTTCAGGCTTGACCGTGATATTCACAAACAAACGGCCGCAGAGGTTTTCGATACTCCGCTTGATCAGGTTACAAAAGATCAGCGTAATGGAGCCAAGGCGATTAACTTCGGTCTCATGTATGGACAAACAAGTTTTGGTCTCTCGCAGGCCTTGCATATTTCCCAAGGGGACGCGAAGAAATACATCACGGCGTATTTTAAGAAATTTTATTCCGTAAAAAGTTATCTCGACACACTTAAAGAAAAAGCTGAGCAAACTGGATACGCGGAAACTCTCTTTGGACGGAAGCGTGTTATCCCAGATATTAAATCTACCAACCGTCAGATTAAAGCGATGGCCGAGCGGATTGCGATCAATAGTCCGATTCAGGGAACCGCAGCTGACATCATCAAGCTTGCGATGGTGAACATTCAGCGTGAGCTTTTAGATAAAAACATTCAATCAAAAATGATTCTTCAGGTGCACGATGAACTGATCTTTGATGTGGTTCCATCTGAGATGGAATTCATGAAGACTTTAGTCAGGGATAAGATGGAAAATGCAGTATCTCTTACCGTGGATCTCAAGGTTGAGATGGGTGAGGGGCAAAATTGGTACGATCTTAAGTAAATTCCTCGCCCTCTCAAAAAAACTTTAAACCACTCCTATTTAACCGATAGGTGTTTATGACGAAACTATTGGGAGTTCTATTTCTTATGATGAGTTCGAGTGCGATGGCCCTTCATTGCAACTGCGAAGTCATCATTCATTCACCCGTCTCTGGCCCCAACAAGCTTCAACCCGATAATCTCAAGCAGTATAATTTAGAAAGTTATGACTCTTATAAAGTGAAAAATCAGTATGCCTGCCGGCATGCTTGTCTTGAAACTTTTCATCATGATTTACCGACGGTGCGCCTGAATGCTTTGCTTGTGAAATATTCGAAAAATTTGATTGATGTGAGGAGCCTTGGCTATAACTGCACTGGGCTTACGACTCTGAAGTATCCGGTCCGGGTTCGCGCCTCTTTGGGAAGACTTGGTCTTGGTAATGTGATTGATCAGGTTCACGTGATCAATCACGAAGAAGTCTGCTTTAACTAACTACTTTTTGACTGGGTATCCACTCGTTATCCATTGATCCATCCCACCCTTAGATAAACACACCAAATTCTGATACCCCTGAGCTCTTAAAGCCTCATAAGCATTATTAGCACGTCCACCGGCCTTGCAATGAATATAGATTTTGTAATAGTCCTTAAGTTCTTGACCTCGTTGCTCAAGCTCCGTCACAGGAATATTTAAAGCACCCTCGATGTGTCCATCGGCAAATTCGCCTGGATTTCTTACGTCCAAAATCACATCTTTAGGCCCCAAGTTTTTGGAATGAGAATAGAAATCCTCGAGTGAAATATGGGTGTTTGACATCTTTAGTCTCCTGTTACTTTTTTCATCATTTTTATACCCCAGAAACCGATAAACACAAAGGGAGATCTCATGATCTATGTTCTCTTTTTGATGTTGGCCTTGGTTTATAACTGGAGAAAATTCGGTAAGGATCGCAACACTCTCATTCAATCTCTCAAAGAATCAACACACGTCTCCCATCGCGAAATGATTCTCGCTCATAACTTCCATGTTTTTATTCTCGAAGTCTTTATGGCCATCGTCGTTGCCCATTTAGTGACTGAGCGCTCTATGGCCGTGGGAATTTTGGGCCTTGGTTTTCTTTATGTGATTATTTTATTCTGTGGTTTTTTTATCTATCGCTCATTCATCCGCTATCTCGAGCGCTCTGCCTCTTTGTATTTATGGGATTCGTTCAAGAGTCACATTATTAAAGAGCTTCGCGTGAGCTTCGCCCTCATCATGCTACCGATCCTGATCTATTCAGTGATCAGTTGGACCTTCCAAGACGGAGTTTACGAAGAGTGGGGAAGCCTCTGGTTCATCGGAATCTTTTTTAATATCATCTTTGTTTCTGTTCTCACGATTCTTTGCACCGTCATCATCATGCTTCGTTTGATCCCAAACCGTGAGATCACTGAACCTGAATATCTTGAAATCATCAATAAAAGGCTTGAGCAGATCAACATGCCTAACTTCCGAGTTCGATGGATTGAAACCGATGTAAAAAATGCGTTTGTGGTTGGATTAAAACTCCTTCGTTTTTCAAACCAAACGATGTTTGTTGGCAGAAAACTTCGCAACATGCTCACCATGGAGGAGTTTGATGCCGTCATTTGTCACGAGCTGGCCCATGTGGCCAATCGTCATATCCATAAGCGTGTCATCGATCTCCTAAAAAACTTCATTTCAATTATCATGGGTGTGGTTTTTTTCATGACTCTTGTTATAGGTACTTCTCTTATTTACTGGGGAGAAGATGTAAGTGTTCATACAGCAACAACTTCACTCATTTCTTTTGTCCTCTGTTTTGGATGGTTTGTTTTTAACTACTCACTACTTTTTGAAACCATCCGTTCCCATGAATACGAAGCAGATGCCTTCGCCGTCATAAAGATGGGTGCTAGTTACAAGGCCCTCGTTTCTTCGCTTGAAAAACTAAGCTCTCCAGAGGAATTACCAGAATATTTAGTCAGTCGTACACGGAAAGCGCAGAAGAAAGGATTCATTGCCAGGTTTATTTCGCGCTACTTTAGCACTCACCCGGAACTTGAGGAACGTGCGAAATTTTTAAGAGAAAAGATCGAGTTAGATCTTCCTTTCAACTATTACATCTCTTCAGCTCAAAGAGTTCGCGCTTATCTCTCCTATCTCATTAACTGGAAAGTTTCCGTGCCTCTTTGCCTAACCTTTGTCTGTCTCTTTGGTTGGATGACGTTCAATTACCGCCAGGGATCCGAAATGGTCGCTTATGTTCAGCGCACTCCTGCACAGATCCTAATGAGAGATGAAAATCTCATGGAGAACTTGAATTCTCGCCCGCTTTTAGTCGGCCAGACGATGATGTTTTATATTGTGAATAAAAAGGATGAGGCCTTAATTGAGACGAGTTTAAAAAATGGAGCGAGCAAGTCTCGAACTTTGATTTATCTCGCCCAACAGAAAAACTTTCCTTTGCTCGAACGATACTACCAGTCCTATCAAAATGAGATCAGCGAAGATGAGTATTTTTTGATTTTAAGAAAGACTGCTCAGGTTAATTTTACTGAAGGTTACAGATATCTTGTGAATGCGGAGAGATTTGAATCTTTGAGAAGTGCCTACAAAGAAGATATCGCTAAGTTCCAAGAGACGTCTAAGAGAGCTCCAGCTTCGGTCAAAGAATAATTTTTTTAGAATTAAAATCATCCATTTAGGATTTAATGAAATGCTTATGTTTCAATTAAGAGGCCCTACTTTCAGGGGATATCCTAATCTCTAAAAGATTAAGCGAGCTTGAGGAAGGCACAAATAAAATTTTCCGTGTGGTTTTCGAACGATTAGATTCGATTTTAGTCAAAAAAGTAAACAGCAAATGACCTTGAATAAGAGCGGAATCTACTTCCAGTTCACACTATAAAACGAATCCACTAAAACCGGACTCGCTAGCGACCCAACCAGCTGCATACGTATAACATCACCAACCAACATTGAAAGATCGTTTCCAGTGATGTTTCCAATGTTAACATTCGAGGGATAGTAGCAAGTGTCTATATCTAAAACATTGGGAACCGTCGTCGAAGGTATGTACTCACATTTAAATTCGTAATCAGTTGCATCTGCCGGATTTACGAAATAATAGATCATGATAGATTTACCTGTCATGTTTCCGCTTGCGACCTTCAGTTTATCCGGTTGAGTAACGTTCCCATTTTGAGGCATAGAGTACGAATAGGATCTATTTTTAGAGGTATTTAATTCCAAAGTGACCCTGGAAGAAGCAACTTGTTGTGGAGCGATGATCTCCGAACTAGAGCTTGTCCCATCTATTTTCTTCCCGCATCCAACGACTGAGAAGATTAGTGACATTAGAGGACATAATTTTAGAGTCATGTTTTTGAGCATAATTCTGTTCCTTGAATATGCATTTAATATCGGGGCTTTAAAGACTCTTCGGTTTCCAACTCCCGAACTTGATAAATTTAAGCTCCTGAAATCCTGCGTTTTTTCCAAAAACGACGAGAATTTGGCCCTACTTGCTAACTGAGTTGCAAGACGAAGACCAAGCTCTACGAGTCACAAGTTATCCTTTTTCTTTAGGGGCAACCTTGACAGTGGCCCGTATGACACCACATTGTAGTGTCACTCGATTTAATGCGAATATTTGACCATTTTAATACGCTATGCGTGCTCATTTCCTTAGGAGGATCTATGACTGTTAAGCCACTTCGTGATCGTGTTTTGATCAAGAGACTAGAAGAAGAAACAAAGACTGCTTCTGGGATCATCATCCCTGATAATCACAAAGAAAAACCAGTTCAAGGTGAAGTCGTTGCTGTCGGCACTGGCTACCGTCTTGAAGATGGAAAAGTGAAAGAGCTTGATGTTAAGAAAGGCGACCGCGTTCTTTTCGGAAAATTCTCTGGCACAGAAGTTAAAGTTGAAGGTGTTACTTACCTCATCATGAAAGAAGACGAAATTCTCGGCGTTCTTTCTTAAATTATAAAACTAATCCACTTGGAGGATCTCTATGGCCGCTAAAGAACTTAAATACTCAGAAAACGCACGCAGTTCAATTCTTGCTGGCGTAAACGCTCTCGCAAACGCTGTTAAAGTAACTCTCGGTCCTAAAGGCCGTAACGTAGTTATCCAGAAATCTTTCGGCGCACCTTCAATCACTAAAGATGGTGTTTCAGTTGCTAAAGAAATCGAACTTGAAAATCCATTCGAAAATATGGGCGCTCAACTTGTAAAAGAAGTGGCTCAGAAAACGAACGAAGATGCAGGTGACGGTACAACAACTGCAACGGTTCTCGCTCAGGCGATTTACCGCGAAGGTGTTAAGCTTGTTGCTGCTGGTTTGAACCCAATGGACCTCAAGCGTGGTGTTGACCTCGCGACAGCTAAAGTGATTGAGCAACTTAAACTTATGTCTAAGAAGATCAGCACAACTGAAGAGATCGCTTCTGTTGGATCAATCTCTGCTAACAATGACATGGAAATCGGGAAACTTATTTCTCAGGCCATGGAAAAAGTTGGTAAAGAAGGTGTTATCACTATCGAAGAGTCAAAAACTGCTGAGACTTCTCTTGAAGTTGTTGAAGGTATGCAATTTGACCGCGGTTATGTTTCTCCCTACTTCGTGACCAATGCTGAGAAGATGATCGCTTCTTTTGAAGATCCGTACATCCTCATCACTGATAAAAAGATCTCTTCAATGAAAGAGCTTCTTCCTACTCTCGAGAAAGTTCACCAATCAGGTAAAGGTCTTGTGATCATTGCTGAAGACATTGAAGGTGAAGCTCTTACAACTCTCGTTGTGAATAAACTTCGCGGAATCATCAACGTCGCTGCTGTTAAAGCACCTGGCTTCGGTGACCGTCGTAAAGAAATGTTGAAAGACCTTGCAACTCTTACTGGTGGTCAAGTGATCTCTGAAGAGCTTGGAATGAGCCTTGATACGGTGATCTTGAAAGATCTTGGTACTGCTAAGAAAGTGAACATCGATAAAGAAAACACGATGATCGTTGACGGTGCTGGTAACAAGAAAGATGTTGAGGCACGTGTCTCTGCGATCCGCGCACAAATTGCTGAAACAACTTCTGACTACGACAAAGAAAAACTTCAAGAACGTCTTGCTAAAATGGCGGGCGGAGTTGCTGTGATTAAAGTTGGAGCTCCAACTGAATCAGAAATGAAAGAGAAGAAAGACCGCGTAGAAGATGCATTGAACGCAACTCGCGCTGCTGTTGAAGAAGGTATCATCGTTGGTGGTGGTGCAGCTCTTCTTCACGCTATTTCTTGTCTTGATAATCTTAAAGGTGCAAACGAAGAGCAAACGGCTGGGATCAAAATCATCCGTAAAGCTATCGAAGAGCCTATCCGTCAAATCGCTTACAATGCTGGAGTTGATGGATCAGTTGTGATCAACAAGATCATCGAATCTAAGAACACAGCTTTTGGTTACAACGCTCGTGACGATAAATTTGAAGATCTAGTAAAGGCCGGAATCATCGATCCTACTAAAGTAACTCGTTCTGCGCTTCAAAACGCGGCTTCAGTTGCTGGTATGATGCTCACGACTGAAACAATGATCGCTGACCTTCCTAGTAAAGGTGGCGACCACGCTCCAGCTATGGGCGGCGGTATGGGTGGAATGGGCGGAATGGGCGGCATGATGTAATCATCAGTCCCCAAGCTTAAATTTTTCTTATGAGAGGGCACCTTCGGGTGCCCTTTTCTTTTTCTGAGCTTCTGACGATAATAAAGAGAATGAAATTCTTTCTATGTCTATTAATGTTCATGGGTATGGCCCAGGCGTCTCCAAATGCGGTGGAAGAGTTTTTAAAAGGCCAGAAGCTTGATGCCTCTGGATCTTTCACGGGACTCGATACAAAACCCGCCCCGATCTACCTGCATGTTCGCAATCAAACTGTTTATGGAGTCGTGGATTACGTCCACACTACCGACTCAACTTACACCATCAGTTTTCATGGCCTCTATATTATAAAATCCATGGAACCACTTCTGCATGTTCCTTACCCCGCTTATAGTGTTTATCTAAGAAGCAAAGCAGAGCTTGAAAAAAGAAAGCAGGCCTTCCAAAGTTATGGAGCAGTTTCAACTGAGGAAGGTAATGGATTTTGTCGTGCAGCTTTCGGATTGGAATATCATGTCGTTTCCCAAAACCCTACGGCCTCTCGCAAAACTGAAACTGATCCGTGGTATCTTGAGAGCGTGACCTGTGAAGGACCTCATCCGAAGAAAACTCCGTCTAAATAATGAAATATTTGCCGATCTCATTTTGACCCTAGAGGACCTATTTCTATACGGTGTCTTTTCAATTTCCTAAGGTTACCTTTTGTCCCTGATTAACTCGGTCTAGCTAGCAATTAGGGGACTTTGGGCGCCATTGCCTTTGGCACCTTCCATGCAATGATAGGGTTAAGAGAAAAGTTGGTATGGATGCCGACAGGACTCAGTTTTATGCCAAGGAGTAGGCGTGAAAGTTTTAATACCATTGATGGTTTTGTTCTCATTTTCAAGTTACGGCACGGTCACAATTGGGACCGAGACTTGTCCAACAGATTTTGAAGGCAGAGTAAAAGAGATCATCCCTTCCCTAGGTGCTGATCATGCATACGCTCTTCAAAAAGTCATCTTCACTAAGGATGGTGAGGGTGAGGAAGTGCAACTGGACATGTTGTCTCACGGAACGTTTTCTGTTGAGCGCGATAAAGATTATCACGTTCAAATGAGAGGCGGAAAGCTTTGTTGGTTAGAGCAGATCTAATTACGGATCTGAAATTTTCAGGATGAAAATTATGATGAAGACGTTAAGTATTCTACTTACTCTTTTTACACTGCCGGCATGGGGCTACAACTTTACTAAAGATTTTGCGAATGGCTTTTATTGGCAGAACCTTCCAGTAAAAATGACGGTGATAGATGCAGACAGCTCACGCAAGGCAAAGCTTGAGAACCTCACCCAGCAGGCGATGGGCGAGTGGCAAACACGCTCTGGCCATACTCTATGGAACTTTGTTATCGCAAATGGAAGCGCACCGACTTCAAATATTATTCGCTGGTCGACAAACTTTGCCGCTGAGACAGGAATGGATGCGAACACAGTTCTCGCTGTCACCATTCGTTATACCGATGGTCCTTATTTTGCGAAAGCCGAGATCGTGTTCAACGGGAAGCATCCACAGCTTGCTTACAACTCAAACATCCTTACAACTCTCACTCATGAGCTTGGTCACACACAAGGCCTAGACCACTCATCTGATATGTCGGCCGTCATGGCACCTACTCTTCAAAATCCATACTACGGTCTGGCAACTGATGACGTATCCGGGATAGAGGCTGCTTATGATGAAACAAACCATCGTCAGCTGATTCATTTCGTCTCTCCTCTGGCTACAAACAACGAAACAACAAGCAAGTCTCCCTTGAGTTGTGGGACTGTCGGTGCTGCTACCACGGGTGCTTCTACCAATAGTTTACTTTCTCTCTCAGCCGGAATGTTGATTGGTTTTGTCAGGAAAATTTATAGGTGGTTTAAGTCTTTACTGTGAAATCCGAAAAGGGTGTATGGAAAATGCACCAACCCCATTTATTTTTTTTCTAACCCTCGACAATAATCTCCCTGAGAGCTTTTACACCTTTGATCGTAACTTTAAGGCCCTTGGATATATTCTTGTGCCCGTACGGGTTGATCAACTCCAGACTCTCGCTAACTCTACTGAGCAGTCTGAGATTATCGTTTTGTGTTCAGTTGTGGGATCTCGGGAGTACAAACTCTATAATGATAAAGTCCGAAATCTTCTAAAGTACGTTTTAAAATCTCGTCGCATCACTCTCATGCACATGTCGAGCTTTGCTCGCTTAAACGACTCCCTCGTTTATGCTCTCCAAAAGAACTATTTCTTTTTGAAATACCCTTTGGATGCGAAAATTATGGCGACTCAAATCTCCAAATTCTATACGCTCAAATCTGAAAAGAGCACCCGCTGGCCTGGTGGCCGAAGAGCAGGTGTAGGTGGGATGGCCGCATGAAAAGCAAAAATGATGAATCAACACAGAGAGTTTTGCTACTCCTAAAAATCGACGCGAATAATCTTTTTTCTCGAATCAAAAACCGCAAGCTCGAATATCTAGAAGTTTTTGCTTCAAGACGAACTCGCGTTCATTTTCCGATGATTTTTAATAACCGCTATGAGACTTCAGGAATCCATGAACTCTCTCATTGCAGTACGGAACTTATCACCGTACTTGATCAGTTCTATACGATCTCTGAAGAAATGAGTTGGTACCTTTATAAAACCGAAGACATGCCTGCGACAGTTGAACATTTCATAGAAAGAAAGATTAAACGTATGAGCGGAGTCCTCCAGTCCCTCAACCTCTTTTTGAACGCAGAGCTTGGAATAGAAGGAGAGGAAGAAGTGATCTCAACTCCTGCTTTTATCGATGTTCCTGAGTTGGGCCCGGATGATCTCTTCACAGATTCTCCCGAAAGTGATATTCCTTAAGAATCATGAAATTCTTTTTTCTTTTACTCCTTTCAACTTTAAGCCTTTCTACTCCCGCGCGTGATCCGATCTCCGGAAGTCGATTCCAGCAATTAACCGGGGTGAAAGTTTCCCAGGACTCAAAAACCCAGTGGGACCAGCGTTATAGTCGGCCTAATTTTATTTTTGGTAAGACTCCGGCGAAATTTCTGGCCGAGAATTATCAATTTATTCCCTTTGGAAGTACGGTTTTGGATCTCGGGATGGGTGAGGGACGTAATGCGGTTTTCCTCGCACAAAAAGGCTATAAGGTCACCGGGATTGATATCAGTTCTGTCGCCGTCAAGAAGGCCAACTTTCTAGCCCAGGAATTTGGAGTAAAAATTAAGGGAGTCGTTGCTTCACTCGATCAATATAAAATTGCTCCTAATTCCTATGATGCGATTATCTGCTTTTATTATGTGGACGCTGCACTGACTGAGAAAATGAAAAGCTGGCTCAAGCCTGGCGGAATTTTAATTTACGAAGCCTTTACCTTGAAAGAAAAGGCCCTTCAAAAGCATTCCAATCATTCTGACGACTACATTTATCTCAAGGAACAAGAACTCTTGAAGATGTTTGCTCCCTTTCGCATCCTAAAATACGAAGAGCCCCTTCATGAAAAAGAATTCCGCTCAAGTATTATCCTTAGAAAAGATTAATTCCACGCCATCTTACTTTTAAATTCCAGTGCCTATGGCATAATTAAAGGCATGTCTCGATGCTTATTTTTCATCATTTTGCTTTCGGTGTTTTCTGCATTTGCAAATACACCGGAATCTAAAACTCCAGAGTCCGGAAATTATTTTGCGGGGAGAGTGTCGCGTACAAATAAAGTCGCGGGCCTCATGCGCGTTCGTACCGATTCAACCAGTGTGAAGTTCTTGCGACAGCGCGACCGCGTAGAATTCTGGAACGAGAGTTATCCGGATAAAAAGTGCCTCGGCTATCTCGAAGGTCGCACCAACGATTATTTCTTAATCCGTGTTACTTTTTACGAGGATTGCCTACGCAAAGTTCAGTTCACAACCGGCTCTTATTTACATTTCTCGAGCCCCGATATGGATCAGACCCTGGTGACGGTAAAAGAACTCAATGAAGTTCTCTTAAAAAAGAGACTTGCCATGGATGCTAAGAAAACCCGCCACCAACGTGACCTCGATGGATACGTCGAAAAGGTAGACGTGGTTAATAAACGCTATGAAATTTTGCGGCAGAAATTGGAAATTGAATGGAGTAAGGAACTCGCTAATCTCGAGGAAGATAAAGCGACAACGTTTACGGAGTTTAAAAATGCCGAGGCCCGTTTAAATGAAATTGACACAAAACTTGAAGCTTACAAAATCGAAGACCATAATCTTAAACTTGATCGCTGGTCGCTTGATCCTGCTCTCTACATAAAAAAATAATTTGAAGGAGTTTCATATGGCCCGCAAAGGCTTTTCTATCGTTGTTCTTATTTCTTTTTGTCTGCTCTTGAGCTGTTCTAAGAATTCGGGAAAATCTAAAAATTCTATTATCTATAACATCGGCTCTGAGCCCACAACCCTAAGTCCACTTTCAGCTGTAGATGGATACACTCCGCAGGTACACTCTTATATTTTTGAGTCTCTTTTAGACCGAGATCTTGATACCTATGAGTGGAAACCTTCTCTCGCAACAGAATGGACAGTTTCAAAAGATAAGCGCGTTTTTGAATTCAAGCTACGACCGGGTGTGAAGTGGGAAGACGGAGTAGAGTTTACAGCTGAAGATGTGAAATTTTCTTACGAAGTCATCTTCACAGATGACTATAAAGCGATCCACATGCGCTCATATTACGAAGCCGTTAAGAGTGTTGAAGTCCTTGATAAATATTCGGTTCGCTTCACCGTAAAAGATGACTACTTCTTAAACTTTGATGTCTGCGCTGGAATTCAGGTTTTGCCGAAGCATTTTTATGGTGATCCCAAAAATCGTCCTGATTTTAATAAAAAACTTATCGGAACCGGTCCTTATATTTTTACGAAATATGACAAAGGTCAAAAAATAGTTCTTACCAAGAAAAAAGACTGGTGGGGAACTCAAGTTGCCCCCGAGAAAGATACTTACTTAACTCCTAAAGTAACGTTGAAGTTTGTAGCTGAGGAAAATGTTCAGCTCGAACTTTTAAAAAAAGGAGATCTGGATTTCCTTGGGCTTCGCCCTGAAGGTTTCATGAAAAAGACCGAGGGTAAAATTTGGGAAGATAAAATTGTTAAAGTTAAAACGGAAAACAAAACTCCCAAAGGTTATAACTTCATCGGCTGGAACTTCAAGCATCCCATCCTTAAAGATCGAGAAGTGAGAAAGGCCCTCTCTATGCTTTTTAACCGCCCTTTGATGGAAGATAAGTTTGAATACAATCTTTCTGAATACGCCACTGGTCCCATTTATGTTCAGTCAGATTATGCCAACCCTGATGTAAAGCCCGTGGCGTATGACACCAAAGGGGCATTGGACATTTTAAATAAGGCCGGATGGAAAGATTCTGATAAAGATGGGCTTCTCGATAAGGTGATCAATGGCAAAAAGACTCAGCTCTCGCTTACGATCCTCGAGCCTTCCCAGGACATGATGAAGTATCTCACAATCTATAAAGAAGATGCTCTCAAGGCCGGGGTTGAGATCAATATCAAGAATATCGAATGGAACTCATTTGTAAAACTTTTGGATGAGAAAAAATTCGAAGCTGTTCGTCTCGCGTGGGGTGGTGGTGGTGTAGAGACTGATCCTAAGCAAGTCTGGCACTCCTCTTCGAGTGCGGGTACGGGCTCAAACTTTATTAGCTATTCAAATCCTGAAGTTGATAAATTGATCGATCAATCGAGAAAACTTTATGAGAAAGAGAAACGTATTCCTCTGCTTCGCCGGGTGGACGAATTAATCGCCAATGATTATCCGTATGTGTTTTTCTTTAATAGTAAATACACCCTCTACGCACATTCCAAACGTGTCTCTAAGCCTAAAGATACATTTGTTTATGGTATCGGCCAGATGTTTTGGAAAATCCAATAATGCTTAAGTATTTTCTAAGAAGAATGTTGATCCTTATTCCCACGCTTCTTGGTGTGACGATCATTGTCTTTGCGATCATTAACATGGCTCCCGGTGGTCCCATCGACCAGAAACTCCAGCAGATCCGATTTGGTGCGGGAGATGCAGGTAGCGGAGGGCAAACTTCTAGTCGAGGCGAGAATCACGGAGTCTCAGACGAAGTCATGGCCGCTCTAAAAAAACAATATGGCTTTGATAAACCCGTTCATGAACGTTACTTTCTTTGGTTAAAAAATCTCGCGACGTTAAATTTCGGAGAAAGCTTCACTTACGAAGAACCCGTGATTGATGTCATCGTAAGTAAATTCCCGGTCTCACTCCAGTTCGGGATTATTTCGCTTATTCTGAGTTATCTCATCTCTATCCCCTTAGGAATTATAAAAGCGATTAAAAATGGAGGAGTCTTTGATGTAACTTCCAGCATCATCCTTTTTATTTTTTATTCGATACCATCCTTTATGCTCGCAATCCTTCTCATCGTTTTCTTTGCGGGTGGAAGCTTTTATGAAATCTTTCCCGTTGGTGGGCTGTATTCTGAGGCCTATGATGAACTCTCTGGTTTAGAGCAAATCATTGATCGCATCCATCACTTTGTCCTGCCACTGATTTGTTATACGATCGGGTCTTTTACAAGTCTCACCGTTTTAATGAAGAACTCTTTGATTGAAGAGATCAAAAAAGATTATATTCGGACAGCTCGTGCAAAAGGTGTGACGGAAAAAGTGGTTTATATGAAGCACGCTCTTCGAAATGCTCTGATTCCCATCGTCACGGGCCTTGGTGGATTTTTAACCGTCTTCTTCGCTGGCTCTCTCTTGTTAGAGACGATCTTCCAGCTCGACGGGATTGGACTCCTTAGTTACAAGAGCATTCTCTCCCGCGATTACAACGTCATCATGGGACTCATCTTTATCCAAAGTTTTTTATTCTTAGTTGGAAACGTACTTTCTGACTTTGCCTATATTCTTGTGGACCCAAGGATCGACTTCACATGATTGAAAGAATCCTTAAAAATGATGAGTCTGTAAAAAAATGGCGTCGATTCAAGTCGAGACGACTTGCAATCGTTTCAACCTGGCTTATTCTGACATCATGCTTTTTTAGTTTTACGGCCGAGTTTTGGGCCAATAGCCGACCGATTTTTTTAAAGTATCACGGTGAAACTTATTACCCAATTTTCAAAGACTACCATCCAAGTATTTTCGGTATTGAGAACGAAGTGGTGATGGATTATCGCGCCCTAGAGTTTGATGAAAATGAATACGCCGTATGGCCCGTCATTCAGTGGAATCCTTTTGAATCGAACAAAGAAGTGTTGAGTTACCCGTCCGAGCCAACCTGGGAAAATATCATGGGGACTGATGATCGCGGACGCGATATCTTTACCCGTCTTCTCTATGGGCTTAGATACTCGGTGATTTTCTCCGTCCTTGTTTGGCTTATCACCTTCGTGGTGGGAACCATTCTCGGCGGTGTCATGGGTTATTTCGGCGGGCGAACAGATTTTTGGGGCCAGCGAATTGTTGAGATTCTGTCGACCGTTCCTCAATTTTTTCTTTTGATAATTATCATCGCAAGTTTTAAACCCACCTTGATTCTCCTCGTCGTTCTCTCAAGTCTTTTTGGTTGGATTGGAATCAGTTACTATGTCCGTGGTGAATACCTAAAAAACCGTAAAAAAGAATATGTAGAAGCTGCTCGTGCCCTAGGGGCTGGTCACCTTCGTATTTTTTTTAAACATCTTCTCCCCAATTCTCTTTCCCCCATCATTACCTTTTCACCTTTTGTCCTGGCCGGAAATATTGTCAGTCTCGCGAGCCTCGATTATCTTGGCTTCGGTCTCAATCCTCCCACACCAAGTTGGGGAGAGTTATTGAATCAGGCACAAAAGCATTTCACCATTGGCTGGTGGCTTGCTGTTTACCCATCACTTGCGTTGTTTCTCACCCTCACCATGCTCTCTTTAATTGGCGAAGGTGTTCGGGACGCTATGGATCCCAAGGATTAAAAATGAAAGATACAGCCCTTCGAGTAGCAGATTTCAAAGACTCAATTTTTGGAGTTATTTCTCGTCTTGCACGTGAACATTCTGCTCTCAACTTGGGACAAGGCTTTCCTGATTTTGATGGGCCCGAATGGATGAAGGACCTCGTCACTCAAAAGATGCGCGAAGGTCATAATCAATATGCTCCTTTTCATGGCACTCTCAATTTGCGTACTGAAGTTTCTAACTACTACAAAAGATTTTACAACCTAGGGTATGATCTCGAATCACAAGTGACGATCACTGTTGGTGCGACTGAGGCCATCTATCTCGTCATGATGGGCATGATCAATCCCGGAGATGAAGTCATTGTTCTCGAACCGTTTTATGATTCCTATGTGGCCTCAATCAAGATGGCCGGCGGAATTCCAGTTCCGGTTACTATGCACGCGCCAAGCTTTCATGTTGATCTCGAAGAATTAACAAAAGCTGTTTCTCCTCGAACGAAGATGATCATTTTAAATAATCCTCATAACCCATCCGGAAAAGTCTGGACGAGAGAAGAGCTCACGATCATTTCAAAATTCGCTATTGCCCATGATCTCTTTGTCCTCTCCGATGAGGTCTATGAATTTCTGATCTTTGATGGTCTAAAGCACACTCCCACCGCTACTTTGCCCGGTATGTATGACCGCACAATTACAGTATCAAGCGCAGGTAAAACCTTCGGACTCACCGGTTGGAAAATTGGCTGGATTTGTGCTTCTGAGAAAATATCGAGGGCCTCTAGACTTGTTCATCAATACGTTACTTTTTCTGTCTCAACCCCAATGCAAGAAGCCGTTGCTGAGGGTTTGAAGCGCCTTGAAAGCTATCTTCCAGATTTTGTTTCTACTTATAAGGCCAAGCGCGACTTTTTCTATGATGGCCTCAAAAACCTAGGTTTCGATTTTCCTAAACCTCTCGGAACTTATTTTATGATGGTTCCCATTCGTAAAAAGACAGAACTAGGTGACGTTGAATACGCCCTGGAACTTATCAAAACCCGCAAAGTGGCGACAGTTCCTCCCTCAGCTTTCTATTTAAAGTCAGCTGAGGGAGAAAATTACCTGCGTTTTTGTTTTGCAAAAAAAGAAGAGACATTGGTTGGGGCGCTAGAAAATTTAAAGGGCCTGTAGAGAAACTTTGGTGCTCAATATTTTTCCTTCTCGGCGATATTTAACATCTACTGAATCCCCAATTTTTTTCTGCTCTAGGATTTGATAAATGTCATCGAGACTATTCACTGGCTGCCCGTCGACGCCTAAGATAATGTCTCCAAGAAAAATTCGTCCATACTCATCTTGAGTCATACCCTTGAGACCGGCCTTTGCTGCCGGACCTTTCTCATCAACGTACGAGATAATGATGCCTTTATCATCACGAACGAGACGCTTCTTCATAGTATCCGGAACGATGCTGATTCCTAAACCTGGTCTGATAATTTTCCCGTGTTCAATCAACTGAGGCACTATCGTCTTGATCGTATCAATCGGCACTGCAAATCCAAGGCCCGCACTTGATCCACTCGTCGAAAATATGATGGTATTCATCCCGATAATTTTTCCTGAAGAATCAAGTAGAGGACCACCCGAGTTCCCCATATTGATGGCTGCATCGGTTTGAATCATGTCATTGATCTTTACACCACCGACCCCATCAATCTTTCTTCCGAGGGCAGAGATCACTCCCGTGGTTAGAGTGTAATCAAGCCCAAAAGGGGATCCGATCGCAAAGGAATACTGGCCTACTTGAAGATCTTTAGAAGATCCTATTCCCATTGGAAAAAACTTTGCGGGACTTTGTTCAATTTTTAGAACTGCAATGTCTTTTTCTGGAGCAGCGGCCACAAGTTTTGCTTTGTACTGTTTGGGATCATTATAAAATGTGACGACGAAGTTATCTCCACCTTGGACGACGTGGTAGTTTGTGACGATGTGGCCTTTCTCGTCCCAAACCCAACCCGAACCAGACCCTTGGGGAATTTCGACATCCCCGTAGTAAAGATTTCTCGAGACTTTAATGTTCGATACGTTCACAGTTGAGGGAACTGCCTGACGATAGATCTGAATCGTTTTAGTTTCGACAGGTAGCAGTTCAGCCGAAACCGAACTGAAGGAATAAAGGCTCAAGAGCAGGAAAAAGATTTTCACAATTAACTCCTCGTTTTTGACTGACTTTGACCCCCCAAGTATAATAGAAAAAATACTTACTCGTAAGAGGAAACCATGACTCGAGCCATCACATCGCCACCAGAAATAAAGTACTTCAATCGAGGTACCGGTAAGATAGAGATCGAAAAAGTTTATGGGGATAAGTTTATCAAATTTCTCTACTGTTCCGTCGCTGGGCAAAAAATGGGTGGGTTATTCACCAATAAATTTTTTAGCCAGGCCTACGGGGCTTATCAGAATTTACCCGTCAGTCATAGTAAGGTACGCCCTTTTATCGAGAAATTTAACATTCCTATCCAAGATTACGAATCAGGTTCTCGTCAGGCCCTCGATGCACGCGATTCATTCCAAAATTTTAACGAGTTTTTTATTCGAAAATTTAAGCTTGGAAAGCGCTCCTTCGTTCATCAACCCGAACGGATGCCAGCATTTGCCGAAGCTCGTTACGTTGGATTTGAAACAGTTCTGGCCGATAAACAATATCCTGTGAAAGGAAATTATCTTCTCGCCAAAGACCTAGTCGGAAATGACCAGCTCGCTAAAATCTTTGAGGGTGGACCACTTCTTATCGCCCGCCTGTGTCCCGTGGATTATCACCGTTATCATTATCCTGACAACGGTAAAGTCATTGATCATTTTCGCGTACCTGGTGTCTATGATTCTGTGAACCCCTTTGCCCTAAAATATAAAAATCAGATTTTCATCAAGAACGAACGTTACGTTTCAATACTTCAGACCGAAAATTTTGGTCGACTTGCTTTTATTGAGGTCGGAGCGATTTGTGTGGGAAAAATTGTTCAGTCCCATCCATGGAATAAAATTTTTCTTCGCGGTGAAGAGAAGGGCTACTTTCTCTTCGGTGGCTCTACGGTGATTGTTCTGGGTGAAAAGGGTCTTTGGAAGCCTTCAGCTGATGTGATAAAAAATACCTCTGAAGGAATTGAGACTTATTTGCAGCTCGGACAAGAGGTCGCAGTTAAATCTTAATCTGACAAAAAATAGGAAAGTGATCGGAAGGATATTTACCATCTTGTGAATCCTTCATCATTCGGCTTTCGATCGCCTGAATCCTCTTGTCCAAAAGAATCCAATCAATCCGGGCCCCGTCTTCTGCCTTCCCATCAAACCCATGATGGGACGTTTCTTCATTTTGATTAAAGATTTTCCATGCATCTATGAGTTTTAGGTCCTGAGTAATTTTAGTGCGAATTTCACTCTCGGGAGAATCGTTAAAATCTCCCATCAGAATGATTGAGCTCAGTTCTGGATTCTTGCGTTTCATTTGAGTGACCAGAACTTGGGACTGAGAGAGCCTCGTTTCTGCTTTCACATGATCGAGGTGAGTGTTAACGATGAAAAATGTTCTTTTCGAATCCTTAGGCTGTATTTTTAAATATGTCATGAGTCTCGGGAACGCACTTTCAAAGGAATGGCTACCTGCGACCTCCGGAGTTTCAGACAACCAAAGATCTTCGCTCTTGAGGATTTCAAATTTATTTTTGCGCACAAAAATAGTTGGATACATTCTTTCTTTGATCCAAGAGCGGTGATGGTCAATAAGATCATAGTCTTTTAATAAAGATTCAAAGTCTTTCAATTGATCATACCGACCTTCTTGGGTCGCAATAATATCTGGTTCAGCCTTTAGGAGAGTTTTAACGAGAAAATCCCGTCGATGATTCCAGGCATTGGCACCATCGGCGGGATTATCGAAGCGAATATTACAGGTAACTAAGTTTAGATTCATCTCCTTCAATTGTAGGAGGGTTATTCCATTTTCTCAATGAAGGATTCGATACTGAGAGTTAAATTATTCTCAAGGTTGGCGGTCGAATTATCGGTTTTAGGTTTCAAATCAAAGAAGCAATTACTTTGGACGATACCAGTCTTAACAAAGGTATTTGCCGGATTTTCAATTAACGTCATTTTTAAAGCTGAGCTTGGGGATTTAAAACCTACTTCCCAATAGGTTCCATGGGCATCATTTTTCTCTTCGATCTTTGCATCCAAGTCATTTAAGGTGATCAATTGCTCATTGGTCTTAATTCTAATTTCATTGATAATATCATCCTTTGTTACTGAGACCGCTCTCGTTCCAATAATTCTTCTCTTGGTGTAACTACATTCTCCTCTGGCTGGGTTTGGTTCTGCTGCTAAATCAAAACCCTGACTATCAAGCATGACATTCATTAATTTACTTGCTCTGATTCTATAAAAATGAATAGAGCCCTTGAATGAAACCATTGATTTATAATCAACTGGAGAACCATTTTCTCTTGATACGCTAAATGTAGTAGAAGTGAAGCCTTCTAATAAGTTTTCTTTAAGTTCCGCAGTCGATGCGTAGGCCAGAGCAAAACGTTTATTCTCTATTTGATTGTACCACCAGACTTTATCCGCTGAAGGCCAGGCAAACATGAGATCGATAGCATTTACTGGATTAACATTTTCAACTCTTTGCCAGTCCAGAAATTGTTGAAAGTTCATTTGATGAGCGACATTCTTCATAAATGATCTCTGGCCATTATCACAATAGACTTCATACGTTTTTTTATCTAATGAAGCTTCTGTAACGAAGTCGTTTCGAATAAGCTTGAAATGGGCTCTACCCGCCAATAATTTGGTTACTTGGTCATGAGTCATAGTGATAGGCATGTGTTGATTCCAAGGCCCTAAATTTAATTTTTCATTTGGACTTTGAAAACTGAGTTGTGATGGGCGATCTCCAATGAAAGTAAAATCTAATTCAATTTGATATGAATCTAAATCTAAAATGGGCAATGCTGGAACATCGATATCAAGGTCTCCCCATTTGGTTTGCTTACCTGTTGTGAGTAATTTCAAAATTCCCTTTCGGGTACTTGCTCTGTTAGAAAAATTAAGACTTATGTTGCTGTTGGCAAGTTTGATTTTTAATGTCCCCTTAACCTGGCCCAAATCAGCTAAGTCAGACACATACTTATCTTTATCAAAACTATCACTAATCTGATCTCCATCACTGTCACTCAAGTCTTGCCCTTGATGTGCCGAGTTTTTTCCACAACTACTAAGAATTAATATTGAAAATAATAAATATTTCACGCATCCACCCCCGTAATCATTTGATTCATTAATGCATTCACTTCGCCCATTCCCCAAAAGACAACCTTGCGCGATTTCACCGGAGTCACCGCTTGAGATTTCTTGTGACAATCGACCAAGAAAGTCTCGAGGTTTGTCAGCATCGCCTTGAAAATCTTCTCATCGCGATCATCGAGAGCAATCTTTTGAAATTTAAAGACGCGATCAGACTGCTTCTCGATCACGGCTTCGATGAACTCTAAAGATTCAGCTTGGCGAGAAGATAAACTGTTAATCTCTTCTTCCATCAGCGGAGAGATTTGAGTATTCATCCAGTACTGAGAGCCATCTGTTTTTAATAAACCGCGAATGATGAGGGCCTGGAGAATGTTGAAACACACATTCTCATGCAGACCACTGTTCTCAAGGACTTTTGAATAATTTAGTTTTTCTTTTCCAATACATTCAAGAACGATTCTTTCGAGTGATGATAAGCTTTTCATAGTATCTCCTTAAGCGATTATGGCGTCGGCTTGACCAAGTGATACATAGCCGCGACTAAAGTGTTTAACTGCAATTTTTCTTTCTACGTATTCTGCCAGGCGAGCGATTTCATCATTTGTAAGAAGTGATGATGCCGACTGCATAGCTGTTGAGAAGCGCGAGAAGCTAGGGTTCTCTGCGATCTTTTTTTCGATGACCGTTTCAAAGGCCTCGAGTTCTCCGACCTTCATGTTCTTTCCGTTGAAGAGTCGGAAAACGCGGGTGATTTGGATGCCCGTGCGGGCAGAGACTTCCCTTAAAGTGTCTTTCGGGAATAACTGGCGGTATCGTTGAATTGTCTTTGTTTGAAGTGACATGAAATTCTCCTTGTTTGTCTTTAGTGAGAATTCCTAAAGCAAGGAGTGTGCCAACTAGAGATGGAGCTGATTTTCCTGAAGAATGCGGTAAAAGGCCGAACTTGAAATCTTGAGTTCCTTAATACAGGCAGTGATCTTTCCGTTATTGCGTTTCATAGAGTCTTCTACGGCCTTCTTTTCAACTTGAGCAATGAAGGCCTTTAATCCTTTTTCCAGAACAAATTCATTCCATTCATCTGATTTCAAGGTCGATGTTTTCCCTCTCACGGGAGTGAATGCCTTGACCACATCCTGACGATCAATGATGCCGCTTTTTCCCTGTGAGAGCCGCTCACAAGTCTTTGCGAGTTCTCGGATGTTTCCTGCCCAGGAATGCTTTTTAAGTTCTTCCATGGCCTCTGGGCGCAGGACGAAGCGACGGTTTGATTTCTGCTGGAAATGGCGAATGAGAAGCTCGATATCATCTTTCCTCTCAGTAAGAGGCTTTAAATTAAAATGGAATCCACTGATACGATAATAGAAATCTTCACGAAACTCTTTATCGACGATTTTCTTTCCGAGGTCTTCGCAAGTCGCTGAGATGAGAGTGAAGTCAGATCTCACTGGAGTGGAGGATCCCACAGGATAAAATGTTTTTTCGTCGAGGGCTTTTAAGAGTTTCTGTTGCATCGACAGGCTCATGGTCGCAATCTCATCGAGAAAAAGTGTGCCATTATGGGCAAGCTTTAGTTTTCCCTCTTTCTTCTGATCTGCTCCGGTAAATGACCCTTTTTCATGGCCAAAAAGTTCCGATTCCAGAAGAGTTTCCGAAACCTCAGCGCAGTTAATATGGACGAGATTCGCTCCAGGATGAGTCATGTCGTGAATGAGTTTTCCAAGAAGACTTTTTCCAGTTCCAGTGGGGCCTGAGATAAAGAGAGTTTGGTTTTTCCAATTGATCTCAGAGAGGCGTTTTAGATCTGCAATGAGTTCAACGTCTTGAGTGATGAATTCTTGCTCCAGGAATTTTTGAAACCGCGCATTTTTCTCTTGGAGAAATTTATTGATGTAGACCGGTAATTGTTCTTTGAGTTTAAACTTTGAAAGATAATGAGTTGCACCTAATCCGTAAGCCTTTTCAATGACTTCCTCATTCTCGTAGGAGCTGACCACGATACAATGAGAACCCTTGGCAACGGCAGGTCGTATGATATCAGTTCCAGACTCAGTACCGAGTTCAATATCTGTTAAAACAATGTCGTAAGTGCCTTGGGAGAGCTTTAATTTCGCTGTTTCGAGGTCAGGGGCCTCATCGACTACACCATAAGGAAGAAGGATTTCTCGCAGGTTTAAGCGGGTATACTTATCGTCTTCGATGATGAGGAGTGAGAGGTTGGCTTTCATGAGACCTGTTGTATGGCCGATTTATTCCGTTTTCAAATACTGAATTCGGAATCCGAATATTTTACATTGGAAGTCTTGCGAGGAAAGGGGAGGGAGTTTACTATCTACCTGAAGTCAGGTGGAGGGCCAATGAGGGTCGTACTTAGTTCCAGTACTGCGGAAGCAGTTTCAACAGTTGTGACGATGATCGTGGATAAAATCGAATCCCATCCGGCTTCCGTGATTGGGCTTGCGACTGGTAAGACGATGGAAGCCGTTTACGCGGAATGGGTGAGAGTCGCCCAGGATCGATCACTTAAACTTGATCAGAGTTTTTATTTCATGCTCGATGAGTATGTAGGTCTTCCTGATCAGCATCCGGAAAGTTTCAGAGTCTATATTCAGAGACGGCTTTTAAATCCTTTGGAACTAAAAAAATCTCAAATTTCTTTTCCACCTGCATTTGGTTCAAATCTTGAAAAAGATGCCAGTGATTATGAGAGGCTCTTAAAAGAGAGTGGAGGAATTGATCTCCAACTCTTGGGCGTGGGGACTAACGGTCACATCGGGTTTAACGAACCTGGATCAGAAAAAACATCTCGCACCAGGAGAGTGAAATTAACAACTGAAACTCGTGAAGCGAATAAGGTACATTTTCCCGAGGGGAACATGCCAGCGGAAGCGCTGTCGATGGGGATTGGAACTATTCTCGAGGCGAAGTCACTGGTTCTTCTTGCGACTGGAAAATCCAAAGCGGATGTTATCAAATATTTAATGAATCACCATGACGATTCAAAGTGTCCCATCACGTATTTAAAATCTCATGCGGATTTTACTCTCGTTCTTGATCCGGATGCTGCTTCAAAAATTAATCTGAAAATTTAATTAAGAAGAGATTGGATCAATGATCCTAGATCAGCGTGGCGAGAAAGAGTGTTTGTGGGAAGATGAAGCTTTTTATTTTTTCCGTTCTTGATGAGTTGCCATTCGTAGAGGACCCCAAAGGCCATTGAACTCACCTCGGAACCACTTCCTGAAATAATCTCTGATCCACGACGAACATTGTCCATCATCCAGGCAGGAAGGCGCAAATGATAAGGGTTACGTTTGATCTCCCCTTTGTGCATCATGAGTGCATTCATCTGCAGCTCAAGAATATCCATCGAGACTTCGATCAAAACATTTGGCTTTGGGTTCTGTCCCCAAAACTCCGTCCAAACAACAAGGGTGTTGATCTTTTTTAACGAGCGGAGGCATTTTTTTAAAAGCTGGCCCGTCTTAATATGAGTCGGATGATGATCCTTCAAATGGGGTGCTAGAATAACGTGTGGCTGATATTTTTGAATGAGGGACTTTAATTCTTTCTCTTTTGCAGGCCACTTATCAGTAAGTGTAACGAGTTCCATTTCTAGCAGCTCGCAGGCCCCTTCAAGTTCTTTCAAACGTGGTTTTTGTCTTTCAACTTTTGATCCAAGAGTCACGGCAACATTGATCACGTGGGCATTGTTTTCAAACATGAGTCGCAAGGCGAGTGATCCTATAATACATTCATCATCTGGATGCGGAGATAGGATCATCACAGTAAGTGGAAAATTATCTTTAGGGAGTGTATTACCGGTCGAGAATGAAGAAGAAAGAGAGGAAAGAATCGGGGTGAAGTCCATTTCACCAATCCTTTTAAAACTTAGTGAGCGTCGTTAAGACGTAACAAAAAGCAATTAAGATCAAAACTGATCGAATCATAAGGCCCCTCAAAGTGTGTGTCTTAAAAGTACACTACCAATTCTTAGGCCAGTCAGTCTAGAGTCAGTTACGAATGTAGTCATCCTTCAGTCGCACGATGTCGTCAGGTCCTAAATATTCGCCTACTTGCGTTTCTAGGACGATTAAATCTTCGACGCCTAGATTTGATAATCGGTGGTGGGATTCTTTTGGAATGAAGGTTGATTCGTTTTGTTTTACCTCAAAAGTGCGCTCATTCACGGTCACCGTCGCAGTTCCTTTGAGCACAACCCAGTGTTCAGCACGGTGCTGGTGAAACTGCAACGAGAGCTTAGCACCCGGGCGAACTGTGATTTGATTCACCATATAGTGCGGGGATTTTTCAAGATTTGTGTAAGTCCCCCAAGGCCTGTGTGCGGTTATGTGAAAATTAGTCATCTCAACATTTCTTTTTTTCACCTCTGCGACGAGATCTTTTACTTTTTGAGTGGAACCTTTTTTAGCAATGACTAATGCATCAGTTGTATCAACGATCATGAGATCGTGAACGTCGATGGTAGAGATGAGTCTCTTATCACCGATGATGAGATTATTGGTTGAGCCCAAATGGATGGTGTTTTCTGAAGCGGTATTTCCTGCAGCATCTTTTGGAAGGACGTCGTAAAGCGAATCAAAGGAGCCCAAGTCAGTCCATCCGATATCGGCAGGAACAACTTTGACAACTTTGGATTTTTCCATCACAGCATAGTCAATGCTCTCCGATCGGATTGCGTTCATGTCTTCAAGCTTGACCCGAAGACCACCTTCAAGATGTGAACCTTTAAAAGCTTTTTCAGACTGAGCGTAGATGTCGGGAGCGTAGGTTTTGAGTTCATTTAAAAATGTGCTCGCCTTAAAGCAGAACATTCCGCTGTTCCAGAAATAATTTCCAGCGGTGAAATATTCACCAGCAGTTTGAGCATTTGGTTTTTCTTTAAATGAGACGACATCAAATCCATTGGCCTCGATGTATCCGTAACCAGTCTCAGCGTAAGTGGGTTTAATACCGAAGGTCACGAGTTGTCCTTCAGATGCGAGTTCATAAGCTTTTTTGACGGCTGATTCGTAAGCTTCTTGTTTCAAGATCAAATGATCAGAAGGAACCACGAGAAGAATCTCATCTGGTTTAGCATTTAAGGCCGCCAGAGCAATGGCGGGAGCCGTATTCCGGCCTATGGGCTCAAGGACAAAAGTTTTAGGAAGATTAAGTTTTGTTTCCTCAAATTGATCAAGGCCCATGAAGTATTGTTCTTGGTTGATAACGACTGAAAAGGAGTTCGCGATTTTTTCGTTACGAGTAATTGTTTTTTGAAAGAGAGATTCTTTATCGAAGAGTTTTACAAATTGCTTAGGGAAAAGAGTTCGCGATAAAGGCCAGAGACGTGTGCCCGAACCGCCACAGAGAATCACCACTTGCATAAAGAAAGCTCCTTAAAGTTAAGACGATCTTAAAGGCAAAGAGGAGTTTAGGAAATACCCAATGTGAAAGAAGCAACCGTGAAATAGATGAGTAATCCAGTAATGTCCACGATGGTCGTGATAGCGGGACTTGCCACAACAGCAGGGTCACCACCAAGTCTGCGAACAAGCAAAGGAAGTCCTGCGCCAATGACTGCACTTGTAACAACTTGAATAGCAATCGCAAATGAGATCACAATTCCAATCATGTTCATCGAGATTCCATGAGGAAGTAATGAATGAAAAGAGAGAAAGGCGATTTTAAGATAAGTGAGAGCAGCAACACAGACCGAAAGCATGAATGAGATTTTCATCTCTTTGAAAATAATCTTCGCCCAGTCCTTGTCATCGATTTCTCCGAGGGAGAGTGATCGAATAATAACCGTCGCGGCTTGTGAGCCTGTGTTACCACCGGTCGCGGCCATCATAGGCATGTACATCGCTAGAATAATAAAACTCTCGAGGATGTGCTGATACTCATTGATGATCATCCCTGAGATAATTCCGATCGCGGCGAGAGACACAAGCCAGATGACTCGTTTTTTAAAATGGTGAAACGATGAAGTCGACATGTACTCTTCATCGTTGGCCGATGGCATAATCCCCATGATCTTTTCCATGTCTTCAGTCACTTCTTTCTGAATAATGTCGATCGCTTCTTCGTGGGATACAACGCCAACTAACTGATTGAGTGAATTGAGAACTGGGATGGCGACAAGGTCGTACTTCTCAATTTTTTGGGCAACTGATTCTCGGTGCTCATTGACCTCAGCGTGGACGAAAAATTCATTTAGGAATTCAAAGACTTTTTCTTTTGGTTCGTGCATGACGAGATCTTTAAGAGTCACAAGACCCTTCATCACCATGGAATGATCGACGACGTAAATGTAGTAGATCATTTCTTTTGAAGGCGCATCGGTGCGAATTTTTGCGAGTGCTTCGAAAGCTGTCATATCCGCAAAAATAGTCGCAAAGTCGGTGTTCATAATACCACCGGCCGTATTCGGTGGATAAGCCGAGAGGATGATAACGTCTTCGCGAACTTTTTTGTCGAGGTAGGGAATGAGCTCGATTTGTTCTTCTTTGGTGAGCTCTTGATAAAGATCAGCTCGGATATCGGAGTACATCTGGCCAAAGATTTTTGCGAAAGTTCTGCGATCGAGGGCCTTGAATAAATTAAGCTGAAGATCCTGACTAAAATCGGAGAAAATTCTTCCTTGATCGTCTAAGTCAAGTTTCGTAAGGTATTCGATAGTGTCTTCAAGAGGTTTGTCCTCCATGAATTCGGCAACATCCATGGTAGGAAGTTCTTCAAACATCTCCACGAGCTCAGCTGTCTTTCCTTGTTCGGATAGATCTTGCAGGAGATCCTGATTTTCTGGTTCGTTATTGATTTCGTTGTCTTCCATCATATTTATAATAACTTACAGAGGGTGTATAACATAGATCAAAATTTTGCCGATTTTTTTAAAACGGATTATTATAAACAGATTCATTATTATTAAGAAAATATTATAAAAGTCGATAGGTGAATGTCGATTTTTATTCAGATGAAAGTAAGGGCCGATGAGCACCAAAATTGATGTCGTAAAATTTACATTTAAGCAACCTTGGAGGGCCCTCGATGATGCCCTCAACAGTAAAAATCCATATGACTCAGAAGAATTTTCTGCAGCTGGAGATTTAGTTAGCTATCTGAGTTTACAAACGGCCAGCTTGATCTTCGCTTCACTCACTTCAAAAGAAGATCTAGTTCAACTTGCAACTTACGCCAAGATTGTTAAGAAGGGTGCAAAAGACACGATTACTAAGATTGTCGTCGTGAACTTCTCTGGGAATAAGCAGTTCGAAAAAGCGATTGCGAAGCTTGGAATTCTCGACGTCGTTGACCCATCCATCAATACGAAGGCTTTACGTTTTAAAATTGATTTTTACATGAAATCTCTTCATGGACAAATTAAGAGTAATGGCAACAAAGCCGCGATGAATGTTAAGTCGATCGATCAAGGTGGAAAGGGCGGAGATGCCAAGAAAACCGATGGTGCGAATTGGTTACCACCGTTAGAGTGCGAAGATGATATTTGGCTCTTAAAAAAAGATTCAGACTGTAAAAAAGTTCTTGGCCGCTGGCTCGTTAGATTTATGGGTCCCGGTCCCTCGGTAGCTCAATGGGCAGAGGTTAAAGGTAAGTCAAACGCATGGAAGTTTGAATTTAAAGGTAATGAAAAAGATTTATTCAATTCAGGTTCTGGTACTTGGTACTTCCAGGGTGACCAGAAACCAGAATTTGTTTGGAAAGAAAACAGCTGGCTCATTACTGGATCCAGCTTTGAGCTTTTCTACCATATTGATGGGGCGAAACAATCGAGGGCCAAGCTAAAAGATAAAGTACTCGAGATTGCCAAGAATTCTGAGTACGCACAGACCAAAGAAAGTGCCATCGTTGAAAGTTTTAATAAAGAACTCGTCTTTAAGAAAGAAGCTGAGAAACTTGATGGTAAAGCAGAGGTTGAGGGCGAGAACGGCACTGATTGGTTAAGTAACCTTGAGGGGAAGGGCAGTACGGATCACATCAATACTGATCCCCTCGAAGGAAAAAATGATCCAAATGGTGATCAGATCAATTCTGATCCCATGTCAGGTAACGTAAAACCTGGGGATAGCAATCTGGGTGATGGCAAAATGTCCGGCAAAGGCGGCGCCTCCGCTGACCTTGGTGGACATTACGATGGTGAGAGTTCAACGGATAAGTTGGACCAAAAAGGCTTGGAGGGTCCGGCCGGCGAAAAACATAAAGATGGGGACCAGTTAAGTTTAGAAAATAAAACGAATGCTCATCAGTCAAAATATAAAGGTCACAACGAAGCTGAAAAGTTTGATGCGAAGGACGGTCTGTTGTCATCTGCCGCTACCAAGCACCGCGATGGTGCCGAGCTAGGGATGAAGAACACAAATAATGAGGTTAAGACTCATTATAAAGGACACAACGAAGCAGAAAAATTTGATGCCAATGAAGCCCATAACAATCAGTATAAAGAAAATGATCTTGGTGGGAACAACGGTGGAAAATCTAAAACAGATCACCTTCCGAAATTCTATAATAAAGATGGAAACAAACCTAATCGCGAATTAACTCCTGAAGAGAAAGCGGAGTCGGATGCTTACGAGGGTAAGTCTAAGACAGATAAAATTTCTTCTCATTATGGGAAGGGACAAGACAAAGGGTCTGGCGCTGAGGCGGAAGTGGGAGATAAGAAGGAAAGAAATACTTCTGATCGTCTCTCTAAGTCTAAAAACCCAAATGAACCAGATTTTGATGATGAAATTGGCGACGATCCATATGGCGGTAAATCGAATACAGATAAGATCAAGTCTCACTACGGCAGCAAGGGTGCGACCAAAGAATTTGAAGAGAGTTTAGACGAGGATGAAGATTCTAAATCTCCATCCTCTCAGGACAAGAAAAAAAGTGATCTCGGCGGGAAATCTAGTACGGATCAAATTGAATCTCACCTGGGCCGTGGCAAGAAATTGGCGAAAGTAGATGAGGATGAACTCTTTGACGATGAATCTTTGGATTCTGGAAAGAATCAGACGAAAAAAAGAGATGCTGATTCTAAAGAAGAATTTTCGACTAAGAAAAAAGAAATCAAAGAAGAACAAGAATCTAAGTTTGAAGACGTCAATCTATACTCAAGAAAAGATAAGTCAGGTCGAAGTAAAGGGGCCGTAGAGACTGAAGAAAATTTCTACGAGGAAAATGCCAAAAAGAAAAAAGAGAAGATTGCTCGTGCGATAGAAGAGAAAAAAGAAGAAGAACTTGAGGCCAAGTCCGAAATCTCGAGCAAAGATGACTTTCTCAATGGTGAAGATAAAGGTAGGAGATCAAGAAACAAGAATGCAGAATCATCTTTTGAAGAAGAACAAAAAGAAGACGAAGAAGGTTTTGAAGGAGAAGAGCAAGGCGCTGATGTTATCTCAATGAAAGATGCCCGTGCTTCTAAACTTAAGCAACAACCCCTAGTAGCAGAAAAAGAAATTGATTCTGATCTAAAAACGATGATGGCTGAAGCAAATGTGACAGCACTCGTTTCTCAGAACGAAGTTGAAATAAAGTGCATCCTTGATGATTTCTTTGAAAAGACTTTGATCTTTATCTGCAATGAGCATGGACTGAATGCTGCTGAGCCCGTGAAACTAAATTTGACTTTTAAGTACATGCAAAAAAATACGGTTTTGAAGATGGATGCGACCCTCGTATCCATTGATGTGATCGATGCCGGTGTTAATTATTTAACTCTTGAGCTTGCAGAGAATAATGCTCAGTCTTTTTCGGCCTTTATGAAACTTTATCAGCAACGCCAAGATAACATCGAAGCATTCCTGAAAAAGGCGAAAGGTCTATGATCAGATTTGATAGTAACCGAATTTTATTAATCGATAGCGATAACCTCAGCTCTCGAAAGCTCATGCTCGAATTTACAAAATTCGGGGGCAAGTGTTCGATTGCTTCTTGTTTTGAAGATGCTAAAAAACTCTTTAATATGTTCGATTACGATATGGTTCTATCAGAGTTTAAATTAATCGACGGCGTTTTTTCAGATTTTTATAAATGGTATCAGTCAAATGTTTGCGATACGACGGTTTTCGCTGTGACTTCATACACGAAGTCCGAGCTCCCAGCGGGGGTAAACTTCCTAGATAAGAACCTAAGTCTTGATGATTTTATCAAGGCTACCAATGATTTGCTTTTTGACTTTAAAGAATTTGAAAGCAATCTCTCAGATCTCTCAGACAGTAACGGTGTTGCCTTTGAACTCACAGTTAATCAAAAATGTTTTGTGGCGAAGCCGATTGAGTTTAATGATAAAATGATGATCATAGGCCTTGAGAAGACATTGGCCCCTGGAACCATCGCGAAACTAAAGATTACATTTCACGATTTTAAACACGCTGAGGTTTTCAACCTCATTGGTGTCATGGGAAAAGTTTTAACAGATTGCCAAGTATTCCAGATTGATCAGACCTACAGTGAGAATTGGAGTGCAGCTTTAAAGTGTTTGACTGACCGACAAATGTCGATCACAAAATTTATGAATAAGGTAGCGGGCGTTTAAAGTATGGATAAAATGAAAGTCTTTAAGGAGTATGTGGATGCCAACGATATTTTAATCGTTGATAAGAATCCTAGTTCCCGAAATAGACTCTTGAAAATCATGTATGACTTAGGGTGTAAGCGCCACATGATTCACACCGCTGGATCCTTTCAAGAAGCAGAAGAGTTCATTGCGACTAAGAATATTGGAGTGGTTCTTTCAGATTACTTTATTTCAGGTGGCTCAGGCTTTGATCTTTTCAAAATTATTCGAGCGAAATTCCCGAACAAAAAAGAAATGAGTCTTGTTCTCGTAACCAGCAACATCTCACAAAGTGCTGTGGCCAAAGCCGCTGAGGAAGATGTCGATTCATTCATCATCAAGCCTTACACCATCCAAAGTATCCAGGATAGCTTGGTTTCTACCATTGCTAATAAAGTTAAACCATCGGAGTATGTGCTAAAAGTTGAAGAGGGGAAGTCTCTCATCGACGCTGGTAAATACGACGCTGCCGTTAAGACCCTTCAAGATGCTATGAAGCTACATCAGAAACCCGCCTTGGCTCTTTTTTACATTGGCCAGGCTGAATATCTTAAGAGTGAAGTTGGCAAGGCCCAAGGTTCTTATAACTCTGGTCTCGCTTTCAATAATATTCACTACAAGTGTCTCGGTGGGTTGTTTGACATTTTCATGCGTGATAATAAATTCAACGAAGCTTATCAGGCCGTAAAGAAGATCGCGAAATTCTTCCCTGCTAATCCGGATCGTTTGACCCAAATTATTCGCCTTGCGATCAGGACGGAAAATTATCAAGACATGCAGTTCTATTACGAGATTTTTACTTCCTTGGAAGAAAGGTCGCGTGAAGTGACAAAATACATTGGTGCCGGGATGTATATTTCTGGAAAGCATCACTTAATTAAAAATGATGTTGAGCTTGCTTCAACATATTTCGATAACGTCGCCGTGTCTTGTGCGGAGTTCACGCATTTTATTCGTGCTATCATCAAGCTCTTAGTTGAGTTTGATCTAGAGGATGAAGCGACAAATTTCTTATCAAGATTCCCATCAGGCTCAAACGATGACGAAGACTTCCTCGTCAGTGATTTTTTGATAAACGCCAAGAAGAGTGATGATCCAAACCAAATCGTGAAATCTGGAATGGATCTCTATAACCGCAATATCCGCGATTTTGATTGCATGAATATTCTTATCCAGGCTTTCGAGCTAACGGGCTACAAAGAAGAAAGAATCGCTCCCTATCGCTCTGAAATGATCGCTCTTTGGCCTGATAAAATCTCTGCATAAATCCGAGCCTTCTAGTCAGATACCCAAACTAATACTTACCATCCATTCATTTCATTTACACAAGGCCCATACTTTGGTGTCCTTTGAGGATCAATTCTCAAGGAGTGAAAATGAACTGGAAAAATATTTTAGCAACTGGGCTCTTGCTTTCAAGCTCGGCCTTTGCGACGCCATCAACTTTTGTGAGATTCGATCTCACAGATTCCATGAAAAAATTTCTTCGTGCACATGACTATGATGTCACTGGGGTTAACTACAATACGATGGAGATCGAAGCTCTTCTGACCGATGAACAGCTTGCGGTTCTGACAGCGAACAAGGCAAATTTCAAATTCTCCTTTCCTCAGAACTTATCTAAGGCTCTTGATGATGCCTACATGACTCCTCAAAAAATCGAAGATTTCATTCGTACGGTTCATGCTCATCATCCAGACATCACTGAAATTAAATCGATCGGAAAATCGCTCGAGGGAAGAGATATTTGGGCGATCAAAATTTCAGACAACGTGACAGTAGATGAAGTTGAGCCCGTTGTTTTGGTCAATGGAATGCACCATGCCCGTGAAGTCATGACCACCGAAGTGACGACGGATATGGTGGATTATCTAACTAGTCAGTATGGTAAAGATGCGCAAGTTACTAAATGGGTTAATAACTACGAAATCTGGGTCATTCCAATGTTTAACGTCGATGGAAATAATAAAGTCTGGACGGAAGATTCCATGTGGAGAAAAAATACCCGGGGTGGATACGGTGTGGACATCAACCGAAATTACCCGACAGGGTGGAACTCTTGTGAGGGTTCTAGTTCTAGCCAGGGCGCTCAGGATTATCGTGGAACAGCTCCTGCTTCAGAGCCAGAGACTCAGGCGATGATGAATTTTGTAAATTCAATCAAGCCAGTGTTCAACATTTCATATCACTCGTATTCTGAGCTCGTGATCTATCCTTACGGATGCCGTCCTTTGAAAACGCCAACTGGCCAGGCGGTTGAATCAGTGGGTACTGAGATCGCAAAAAAAATTAACTACAAACCAGGAACTGCCTGGGAGCTTCTCTACAATGCTGACGGTGGTGACATCGATTGGATGTACACCGAACAACAAGTCATTCCTTTCGTGATTGAAGTGAACTCCACTTGGGATGGCGGATTTCATCCGAACTATGCAAAGCTCAGAGACAAGACCGTTCTTCGTAACCGTCCAGGTTGGATGACTTTGATGACGAGACTCGAAGGGCCAAGCGTTCAGGGTGTTGTTCCGAGTATTGCTGACTATCACACCATCAGAATTTTTAAATCAGGTGAAACCAAAGAGATTCAAACCTATAAGATCAATCCGGATGGAAGCTTCTACATCATTATGCTTCCAGGAAAGTATGACATTGGTTTCGAAGGGGCGAGAACAAAGAAAGTGAGCCTAGAAGTTACGACCAAACAAATGATTACGTTTTAAGTTTATGAGGGCCCTTAGGGGCCCTTTTTTTTTATATCTTACCTTGAACAATTCTGTCGAGCAGAGGCCCCTGAAGAGTGACAACCGATGGTTTTGGCATTCCACCATCAGGCCAGTGCGAAGTAGGTTTTTCTTTTGAAATGCTTTGTTCACCTGGATGTTGCACAGATAAAAAGAGTGTTTTGTAATCAGGTGAAAAACACGGCCCAGTAAATTCCGCGTCTACAGGACAAGAGGCCACACGGATTATTTCACCAGCTCGGTGACCACTCCGCAAAAAGACGAAGAGGCTATTATTTCCAAAACCAACGTAAGGTCCTTTCTCAACGGCGTCACCAGAGACGTCTGACGTAAACCAGAGGTTGCCCTTCGGATCAAAGATCATATTATCCGGGCAAGCAAAGCCTGATTCTTTACCACCTGTAAGAAACGTTCCATGAGAAAATTTAAGAGAACCTGGGTCTCCATCTTTTTCCATGATTTTAAGAATCGACCCGTAATAATTATCTTTGCTCTTATTATTTGTGAGAGTCACGAGAACGTTTCCAGTCAAAGGATCAAACTCAATATCTTCTGGTCGATCCAGTGGAGTCGCCCCCACAAGCTTTGCTGCCTCACGAGTATAAATAAGAACTTCGGTTTGATCTTTAAAAGTTTTTTTCAAAATCTCTTGATCATTAATATCAAGAGAGAGCCATTCACCTTTTTCTAAACTCGCGACGTAGAGTTTTCCTCTTTCGAGAGAATTCTCTGAGTCAGAAATAAACTTATAAAAGTGCTCGTTGTTCGTGTCATCTCCTGAGTACGCAACGATCTTTCCATTCTTCGCCTTAGTGACCGCTGCACATTCGTGACAGAAGCGCCCCATGGAGACGAGCTTCTTCGCTTTTCCAGTGAGAGGCTCAACTTCTACAACCCAGCCGTAATGCTCAGGTGGCATTGAATAAATTTCGTCCCATCCTAGATAGCTTTTCGTGACCTTACCTTTGCGATCTCTCTCACCCCAGAACATGTCGTAATTTTCTTCACAGGATAAAATCGTGCCCCAAGGAGTTTTTCCACCTGCGCATCCCGCGAGAGTTCCAATCGCCATCTTCGATCCTTTAATGGGCTCATCCCAAGCAAAAGGAATTTCGGTATTGGCATTAAGCCTGCGATTATATTTTGAATCACTAACTACACTCCAGAGCCCTTTCTCATTTTTAACCTCAATCAGAGTTCCTCCGACTTCGAGTCTTTCGTCATCAACATTTTTTTTGTTTCTTTCAATTCCGTTGATAAAGACGGGATGAACATATTCGTGATTCACCCAAAGGATGGCACTATCTTTTTTGAGGGGATGATAGGCAATGAAATCATTGTTAAAGCCAAATTTTTCGGTAGCGTTGATCTTCTCACCCCAACGGATAAGGACCTTGTAATCAAGTCCATCCATCGTCACGAGCTTATCGTCCAGGTTTGGTGGAAGTGACTTAAACCCAGTCCTTTTGTCCTTAATTGCCCAGAGATCTAAAGGAGCTGTGGCCAGGACACCTGAGACACCAAGAAATTGGAGAAATTCACGACGATCCATTCTTACCTCTGAAGATTTAATTTGGGTCTATGATATAATAGTCTCGTATGAAAGACCATTTACCGATTATTCTCTATGATCCTGAATGTCCGCTTTGTTTAAGATTTAAACAAGGGCTTGAGTATTTAGATAAGAGTTTAAATTTTATTTCGGCCCGAGATGAAGAGATTTACACCCACTTTCCCGAGCTAAGCAGACAAGAATGTATCTCACAGATTCATATGATCACGCATGAGAAGAAAATCATAAGTGGCCCTGAAGTTGTAGATGAACTTTTAAAAACCCTTCCAGGGGTTTCGAAGCTAGCCTGGCTTTTGGATAATGAGCAGGGAAAGAAAGTTAAAGAATATTTTTATCAGAAAGTTGAAGAGTTGCGCGAGCTCACAAATAAGAAAGACAGCGACTGTAATCAGTGTCCTCGAAAGTAAATGTGTCGTTTCCAAGATGTCGAAAATTTGGACATATACCTAAATTTTTTCATGTGCCGCTAAGCCTGGACTGAATCCATCATAAACTACTCTGAAATGGGGAACTTATGAAATCAATTCAATGGCTAATGACTCTTGCAAATCTGGCCCTCATTCCATCCGCCTTCGCGATGACTGACTCCGAGCTTACCTCGGCCCTCCGAGCTGATGCTTCCAAGTACCTCATAACCATTAAGGTCCCTCGACTTGCCTTCCACTGGGTCGACGCAAGCGATATTACCCCTCCAGGTCAATATAAAAACCGCTTCCCGATGGTTGCAGCTCAATACCGTGACTACGTGGCAAAACAGGGGCGGAAAATTTTCAACAAAAGAGATCCTCGTGATAGTGATGTCGCGGGCCCCGGACTTTATTTAGCCTCAGATCCTAAAATCACTCGAGGTTACGGAGCTAACAAAACTTTTGGACTCATCGTTGGAGTCTTAAAACCAGGTTCGAAAATTTACGTTTCTACTTACTCAACCAACAATACAATTGCTCCAAACATCACAGCTGAGATATCTAAGCGAGGGTGTCCAAACACTGACTACAACGCCCTCCTAGATACCAACGATCAGTCCTGTACTAAGATCAAACAACTTCTCATCGGATCAGATCTATCTTTCGCTGACGGACGTTTCTATAGTTATGGTACTGCGAATATGCCTGGCTGTTCTCACATTGAAGCAAAAAGAGACATGACCCCTCTCAAGACTGGCACGAGCCTCGATGGTCTAGATACATTCGTCGCTTACACTCCCAATCTGTTTAGCAATATCTACGGAGTGACCTACATGACGACTGCTGGAAGTGATACTTTCGGTGATCAGATTCTTGCGTATTTAAAAGGAGTGAGATCTTCTAATGATCTGACTAAAAATCTTCTCTCAGATGCTCAGCTCTCTGATCCAAGCATCAAGACTATGTCAGTGGCCGAGCAAGCTCAGTTTTCACAAAGATTTATTCTTGGTTGTGTAAAATAATTTAGAAGAGTTGGCCCGCAATTTTTTGGATGGCGGTCGACTTGCCCATTGAATAAAAATGCAGGCAAGGAACTTTGTTTTTCACGAGTTCCTTGGACTGCTGAATCGCCCATTCGATCCCGACGTTTTTCACGTCATCATCGTTTCTGCATTTTTCAATCGCATCGATTAAATCATCCGGCATGTCGATGAAAAAGTGTCGAGGTAAGTTGAAGATCTGAGACTTCATGGTGATAGGTTTTATTCCCGGAATAATCGGAACTGTAATGCCATCTGCACGGCACTTGGCCTCAAACTCAAAAAACTTTTTATTGTCAAAGAACATCTGGGTCACGATGTACTCAGCACCATTGGCAATTTTTTGTTTCATGTACTTTAGGTCAGTTTTGATGTTCGGTGACTCGAAGTGCTTTTCCGGATAGCCTGCCACTCCGATACAGAATTTTGTCGGTGTCGGATTGAGTAATTCATCCGATAGGTAATGACCTCTATTCATGTTGCTAATTTGAGAGACGAGTTCGTCAGCGTAAGAGTGTCCACCATGAGTCGGCTCAAAAGATTTCTGACCTTTAATGCTATCCCCGCGGAGAGCGAGGACGTTATCAATCCCAAGAAAATTGAGATCGATCAAGGCGTATTCAGTTTCTTCCTTGGTGAATCCTCCACAAATAATGTGGGGAACTGTGTCCACATCAAACTTATGCATCAGCGCCGCACAGATCGAAACTGTCCCTGGACGCTTGCGTATAGATTTTTGCTCTAACAGGCCATTGGGCATTTTCTTAAAGACGTATTCTTCACGGTGATAAGTCACGTCGATGAATTTCGGTTTAAATTCCATCAAGGGAGTTACGTTATCAAAGAGTTTCTGAATACTCTCACCGGTACTCGGAGGAAGAATCTCGAGGGAGAAGAGAGGCTTACCGTTTGCATTCTTAATGTGATCAATAACCTTGGCCATAAAACCCTTTAAAATAAATTAGCGGAAAGCCATCTTTCCATTTCAGGAACCGACATATCACAGCGGCGGGCATAGTCTTCTAACTGATCCCGTCCGATTTTACCGACGTTAAAGTAGCGAGACTCTGGATTGGCAAAATACCAACCACTGACTGAAGATGGAGGAGTCATCGCCATCGATTCAGTTAAATTGACACCAATATTTTTTTCAACATCCAAAAGCCTGAAGAGAGTTTTCTTTTCAAGATGATCTGGACAAGCTGAGTAGCCAGGGGCCGGGCGAATGCCCTGATAAATTTCTTTGACTAAGTCTTCGTGAGAGAACGCTTCGGTAGGAACATAGCCCCAGTACTCTTTGCGTACTTTCTCGTGAAGATATTCGGCCGTCGCCTCGGCGAGACGATCAGCGAGTGACTTCACCATGATGTGATTATAATCATCCTGATCTTTGGCAAATTTCGCTGCAAGTTCATCCAGGCCGATCCCTGAGGTCACGCAAAATGCTCCCATGTAATCCACTTTACCAGAATCTTTTGGTGCGACGAAATCGGAAAGTGATGGATTGGCGGACGTCTTCTCATCCATCTGCCTCTGGGATCTCAGCATGTGGAGAACGGCTTCAGTCTTGGCCTCGTTTCCAACCTGAAGGACCTTCTGATGCTTACCGTGCTTCTCACAAGTCCATTCGTGAACCTTATCATCGACAGCGTATAAAGTGATATCGTCACCAACTGAGTTAGCGGGCCAGAGACCAAAGACAGCTTTGATTTTTAGCGATTTATTTTTTTTGATGTCCTTTAATAAGTCTTGGGCGTCGTTAAAGAGTTTTTTTGCTTCCACACCAAAAACTTTATCCTCAAAGATGGCCGGGTAGGCACCACGAAGTCTCCAGGTCATGAAAAACGGAGTCCAATCGATATAAGGAATCACATCGGAGAGCGAGATATTATCCAGCACCGTCGTTCCGAGCTTCACTGGTTTTCTGATAGGTGCTTTATCCCAATCAATTTTAACTTTATTTTTGCGGGCCTCATCCAGCGTCAAAAATTTCTCGTCTTTTTGAGAGGCTTCATGGGCCTCACGCATTTTAACGTATTCAGCTTTTTGATCTGTGTGACACGTGCCTTTAGTTCTTTCGTTTAAAAATTTCTCAACGACCGGAACTGCTCGAGAAGCATCGGAGACATGAATAATTGATCCGTGATAGTGGGGATCGATCTTAACTGCCGTGTGCATGCGCGAAGTTGTCGCTCCACCAATTAATAAAGGAACATTAAATTTTAGGCGCTCCATCTCTTTTGCAACATGAACCATTTCATCCAGAGACGGAGTTATGAGACCCGAAAGGCCAATCATGTCGACGCCAAGCTTTTTTGCTTCCTCGAGAATCTTCTCACAAGGAACCATCACACCCATATCGATCACTTCGTAGTTGTTACAACCGAGAACCACACCCACGATATTTTTTCCGATATCATGAACGTCACCTTTCACAGTGGCCATCAAAATTCGACCATTGCGCTGAATCGGCTTTCCGACTTTCTCTGCTTCAATGTAGGGCTGCAAGTAGGCCACGGCTTTTTTCATGACTCGAGCAGACTTCACGACTTGAGGAAGAAACATTTTTCCTTCGCCAAAGAGATCTCCCACGATATTCATGCCCGCCATGAGGGGACCTTCTATGACATCGAGAGGACGCGCAACTTTTTTACGAACTTCTTCGGTATCGGCATCAATGTGATCGACGATCCCTTTGATTAGCGCATGCTCAAGCCTCTTCTCGACGGGAAGATTTCTCCACTCATCGTCACGAACCTGAACTTTTCCTTGGCCCTTCACTCGGCTCGCGAGTTCTATCATCCGTTCCGTAGCATCTGGTCTGCGGTTCAAGATTACATCTTCCACGTGGATCAGAAGCTCTTCAGGGATATCAGAATAAATCGGAAGTGCCCCAGCGTTCACAATCCCCATGTCCATGCCCGCTTTAATTGCATGGTAGAGAAAAGCCGTATGCATGGCCTCACGAACGAGATTATTTCCACGAAAGGAGAATGACAGGTTCGAAACTCCGCCGCTGACTTTGCAGTAAGGAAGATTTTGTTTGATCCAAGATGTCGCCTTGATGAAATCGAGGGCATAGTTATTATGCTCATCCATCCCCGTCGCAACAGTTAAGATATTCGGATCAAAAATGATATCTTCGGCCGGAAAATTTACTTTTGTTGTGAGGATATCGTAGGCCCGTTTGCAGATCTCAATCCGGCGCTCGTAATTATCTGCCTGGCCTTTTTCATCGAAGGCCATGACGACCACGGCTGACCCATATTTTTTGACAAGCTTCGCACTCTCGATGAATTTCGCCTCTCCTTCTTTAAGAGAAATCGAATTCACAATCGCTTTACCTTGAACGCGTTTGAGTCCCGCTTCGATCACGCTCCACTTTGAAGAGTCGATCATGACGGGAACTTTTGAAATGTCTGGTTCACTCGCCACTAAATTCAAAAACGTCACCATGACATTTTCTGAATCAATCATCCCTTCATCCATATTGATGTCGATGATGTTCGCACCATTCTCGACCTGCTCACGCGCAACTCTCAAGGCCTCTTCATAGTTTTTGTCCATGATGAGTTTTTTAAAAGCGATGGAGCCGGTGAGATTTGTTCTCTCACCAATATTAATGAAGTTTGAGCCTGGAAAAATTTTAAGCGGCTCAAGGCCCGAGAGTCTTGGGATGCGAGGAAGCTCCGGAATCGCTCGTGGAGATTTTCCTTCGGCAGCTTTCGCGATGGCGGCGATATGATCGTTCGTCGTTCCACAACAACCGCCCACAATATTCACCCAGCGGTTCGTAAACCAATCGCTCAGAGTCCCCGCCATGTGGGCCGGAGTCTCATCATACTGGCCAAACTCATTGGGAAGGCCGGCATTGGGATAAACCGAAATATTAAACGGCGACTCTTTCGAGAGGATTTCAATATACGGCCGCATGAGCTCAGCACCCAAAGCACAATTGATACCTACAGAGAGAAGAGGGAAGTGAGAGATGGAATATAAAAAGGCTTCAATGGTCTGGCCTGAAAGTGTTCTCCCCGAGGCATCTGTGATGGTTCCAGAAACCATCACAGGCAAAGGCTTCGTCCCAGCTTTTTCAAAGTAATCAGCAATGGCAAAAAGAGCGGCCTTACAATTTAAGGTATCAAAAACTGTTTCAACGAGAAGAATATCTACTCCACCTTCGACCAAGTATTTAGTTTGTTCGCGGTAGTTATCTACCAGCTGATCAAAATCAATCGCGCGAAACCCAGGGTTGTTAACATCTGGAGATAGGGACGCTGTTTTTGTCGTCGGTCCAATTGAGCCCGCTACAAAGCGTGGCTTCTTTGGATTTTTTCTGGTGAATTCTTCGGCACATTTTTTAGCGATCTGTGCGGCCACCAAATTGAGCTCTGGCACAAGATCTTCCATGTGATAATCGGCCATCGAAACTCTTGTGCATGAAAATGTATTCGTCTCGATGATATCCGCACCGGCCTCGAGATATTTATTATGAATTTCTTCAATCACTGAAGGCTTTGTGAGAACAAGAAGATCGTTGTTACCTTTCAGAGCATGGGGATAATCTTTAAAACGTTCACCACGATAATCTTCGTCCTGAAGTTCATACTTCTGAATCATCGTGCCCATGGCACCATCGAGGATGAGAATTCTTTCTTTTAAAATATCTTTGATATCCACGTCGCATCCTTCTCAATGTTGAATACTCTAGTGTATATTTTGTTTACGGCGTGTCAACAACAAAATCGTGCAATTTTAGGTAGTTGAATTATATTTACGAAGAATATTTATTTAAAAATTTAGGCAATGAGCATGAGATAGAAGCCCAAAAGAAAAAATCCGAACGCCCCCAAGAGGTACTTATTGGGCATGCGTTTGTGGTAGAGGCTCTCCAAAATAGCAACCCAGACTGGACCCGTGATGGAGATGGCCGTGAGAGTTCCTACGTGGGCGTATTTTAAAGCGGCAAGATAAAGCGTCAGAGAAACAAAACACCCTCCTATGGAGGCCGCCACAATAATCCAGACCTCATTTTTTGGGAGAACTTTGAGATCTCGCCAGACAATTGGATAACTTCGAGGACTCAACAAAAAATATCCGAGAAGAGCACCAATACAACGGATCACGTTCACTTGAAAGGTTTCAAGGCCTGGAGAAAATTCATAAGCTGAGCGCGTGAACATCACTCCAAAAGCATCGAGAGCAATTCCTAAAAACGCCCAGAAGAAACTTTTTGCGTCCCAAGATCCCGTCGTTTTATTCCTTTCAAACATAAAAATGCAAATACAGGCCACCATACAAGCAACAGCAAGTGACTGGTTCGTCGTAAAAATTTGTCCTAGAAAAAAGTAACCATAAAGACCGAGAAGAAGCGGCTGAAAACTAAAAAGAACGAGTGACCTTCCAGCACCTAGAGTCGCGTAGGCGCGGAAGAGGAAAATATCTCCGAGGCAAAGACCAACAAAGCCACTCAAAAGGAGAATGCAAATCACAATCGGTGGAAGAGGAACCATTTTCTGAGTGATAAACATCGCGACAAGAAAGGCCATAAACGCGATCGAAACCTTGACCTGATTAATCCACATCGACGCAAAACGCCTAGCGTAGATAGAAAACACCATGCTCGCAGTGGAGAAAGTAAGATTGGCGCCGATGGCTAATGCATAGACCTCTAGAGCATTCATTTCTTTAGTGTATGATATCTCCATGAAAAACGATAACGATGATTGGAAACAAAAATTATCTCCCGAAGAATTTAACGTCTGCAGACTCGGCGGAACGGAGTCTCCTTTTTCTGGAAAGTGGTACACGCACAAAGAGGCCGGCACTTATATTTGTGTCGCCTGCAAACAAGAACTTTTCAGCTCAAAAACAAAATTTGAATCTGGTACTGGCTGGCCAAGTTTTAATGATGTCGTGAAATCTGGAAGTGTGACTCTGCGTGACGACTTTGCCTACAATATGCACCGTGTGGAAGCTCTCTGCTCAAATTGTGGTTCACACTTGGGCCACGTTTTCCCCGATGGGCCACCTCCAACTGGCCAGAGGTTTTGTATTAACTCCGTTGCCTTGGATTTTATTCCCGGCTAAGATGCACCTATGAACTACCCGTTTGTTTCGACAGACCACGACTTCAGAATCGAGATCAAAACTGATTTTGATTTCGATCAGTCTAATCCTCTCCAATTTAATTATCTCTTTCGTTACACGATCCTCATCACGAATATGGGACAGACTAAGGCCCAGCTCATTTCACGAAAGTGGAACATCAAAGATGCGAGAGGAGACGTGAAATTCGTCGAAGGCCCGGGAGTTGTAGGCAATACGCCCACATTTTCTCCAGGTGGATCTTTCGAGTACTCAAGCTTCTGCCCACTTCCTACGATGAAAGGCGAGATGTGGGGCCACTTCAATATGAAAGATGATAAAGGCCATGAGTTCAAGATTGAGACGCCGATTTTTAAGTTTCATGTGCCGAAAAACTTCATCGACGAGTATTAGCCTAAAAGAGTTTTTAAATCAGCTTCAAGATTTTTAAGAGTTTCCCCTAGATCATTCTGAACTTCATCTTTTGAGATCAAACTAAAATTCTGGTCACGGGCCAAGTCGTGCATAATTCGCAATCGCTCGAGAGCGTTTAAGATATCGTGGGAGAGTTTGCGCTTATCCGTCATGATTGGCCCCCAGACGAAATGTATTTTGAATCGGACCAAATGAGAGTTCTATCACATCGTTCGGAGCTAGTGGACCAACTCCTGATGGCGTCCCTGTAAAGACGAGATCTCCGTCACAAAGTGGAAAATATTCATCGATGTAGTGAATGATTTCGTTCGTTCGCATGATTGCTCGGCTTAAGGAGCTTTGTTGTTTGATCTCGCCATTGACCTTGAGAATGAACTCGGTTGATTCCCAATCTTTATCAAAATCACGAATCGCCTTCATCGGAGTCACAATCGCAGAATTCTTAAACGTCTTCGAGATCTCCCATGGATGTCCGGCCTCTTTTAATTTTTTTTGCACATCCCGCAGAGTAAGATCGAGACCAAGGCCTAGACCGATGACATTTTTTTTATAGAGCTTAAACACGACTTCGCACTCATGATGAATCGTCCCGCGGTGCCAGGGAAGGTTGATGATTTTTTTATCATCAATTTCAATGAATGAACTCTGGGGTTTAATAAAGAGAACCGGCCTCTCCGGCTGAGCTTCTTTCATCTCTTTTGAATGATCTAAATAGTTTTTTCCAAGACAGATGATTTTATCCATGAGGAGAGGATACGATGAAGAGTCTCTCTAGGAAAGATTTTTGGTGCTAGTTTTGGTAAATCCAAGACAAGTAGTGTGAGAGAAGTGGGTTATAAGAATATTTTCCACCCGGGCCAGATGAGAGGGTGGAGTGGATCGCCATGACAGTGATGCCCATATAATTTTCGAGGTAAACAGGGCCGCCAGAATCCCCTGAGCGTGAGAAGGTATCATTTAAAAGAAGGATCCCTTCGGTCGAGATCTCTTTGAAGGTCGGAGTGATCACGGTACGAACATTTTTTTTCTCTCGAGCTCCAAAACCAAAGCGGTACAACTGGCCAATCACCGACGGACCCTGATGGATCGGAGTCAAATGAATGAAGGCCGGTAATTTTTCTTTGAGAGTAATTTTTGCAATATCGTTTCGATAATTAGAATTTTTAGGATTGTAATCAGGGTGAACTTTAAAATTCGAAACTTCTAAAAAGGCGGCTTTGGGATCGTAGACTTCTCCAGTAAAAATTTTAACTTTTGTCACGGCCCCATCGAGGCAATGGGCCGCGGTCACAATAATTTTGTCCGAAATCGCAACACCCGTGCAGGTGAAAACATCTGTGCCACGAGTGACCTCAATCAATAGACTTGAATTAAACTTGTCCCAATTCTCCATTTTAGAGAAACCAGTTACAGGCATAAGGACCACCAGGATATATAAGAAAATTTTCAATAAAGCTCCGAGAACTCAGACGAGTTATACGGCCTTCTGTAGTTCTATCCCAAGGCCCATGGCGTTGTGTTCCTCAAGCCAGGTCTTATGTTTCGAAAGGAGAGGATTGAAGGAGTGTTTGCCTTCAGGCCCGTAAGAAAGAGTTGAGTGAATAGCAATTAAGTACATTTGGCCGTTTTGTTGAAGAAAAATGGGTCCACCAGAGTCACCTGAGTAGGAAAACATGTCGTCTAACTCAAGAATGTTCTCAAGGTTGCGGTGACTACGAAAAACAGGAGACACGAGAGTCCGTATATTTTTTTCACCTCTCGCACCAAAGCCTAGACGGACGAGCTTACCAGTGAGGTTGCTGTCCTTCTTTATGATCGGATAGATATTGATCGAAGTAGGAAGATCCTGGGCTAGAACGATCTTCGCCATATCAGATTTAAAGTTCGACGTTTTTGAGTCGTACTCTGGATGAAGATCAAATCCAGCGACATCTAAGAATTTTGCTTTCGGGTTGTAGTCTGAATCAAGCGACACACGGACATGAAGGATTTCGCCTTCGAGGCAGTGAGCAGCTGTTACAATTGTACTTTTGTTAATGGCAACACCAGTGCAAGTGAAAATGCCGGAAGGACGAGTGACTTCGATGAGGAGGCTTGAATTGAAGTTGGTCCAGTCGATCATAATTCTTCCTTGATTTTGGGTTCTATCATTCCAGCATGGAACGACCTTTGAGTCTATTATAGGACCACAAAGCTCTAGAACTCAAAGGTGCTTTTTGGCGCTACGGCACGACTTACACACGGACTTTAGAGGGCTTAACTCATTCTCGATACTTACAAACTAATACACTCAAGTTTTCAGAAGGTCTGCCGATAAGAAAGCCGAGTCTTTTAATCGGAGGATTGATGAAATTCATATTAGCTGCTTTTTTAGGTTTGGTAGTTTCGTTTGGATCGTTTGCTAAGCCTTGTGATGGAGAAAATTTGAATAGCGTGACTCCCACAAAACTTTTGATCTACCATACGGATAAGGGACATAAGACCGCCGATAGCACTCATCCAATCAGTTTCGATGTGAGCCATGATGAGTTGAGTGAATCAGAAACTCTCTATCATCTCTCCCACGGTAAGAGCCAGGATAAGTCTTGTAAGCTTTATGTTTATAAAGACAGCGAAAAATTCTCATTAAAGCAAAAAGAAAACATCATCGTAAAGTCTGCTGAATTTACCGATGGAAAGTTCATCATGAAACTTGATCACAAGAATCTTAGTTCAATTGTTTGCACAGGCGTGAAGACAATGGGAGATTTGAAAGACGTGATGGAGCCGTACTTGATGTATAACTGTAAAGATAAGATGGCGTATCAGAAGCCGGCGGGAACAGCCGATCGTCTTCCAGCTTCAGCTAAATAATGATTTAAAAAAAAGGGCCCTAAGGGCCCTTTTTTTGTTTTAAGATTTTAGTCTTCGGGTCGCGAGCATATGTCCTGACTTTTCTTTTTTATTTTCAAGGCCAGTGAGATTGAACTTTACTCCATCCTCGGCGCATTCCTTACTGAAGTGATCGAAGAATTCCATCATGGAGTGATCGACAACTTTGCAATCAGATACATCGACATTAATGATCTTGGCGTTCGGCAAGTTGTAGAGGCTCTCTTTCACCTTGAAAATGGACCAGAAGATCGCCGCGTTCATAATCTTCATATTTACAACTTCAGCATCACTATCATTGATATCAATGTTCGTGAGGAAGATGTGACGTGGAGAAAGACCTCGGAGAGAATGAATGATGATCTTAACCAGAATCCCAAAGGCCACACCTGCCAAAAGATCCACCATCACGGTCACAAGCACTGTCGATGTAAAGATCACGAGTTGATCACTTCCGATGTTATAAATCTTCATGAATTCTTTCGGTGAACCAAGTCTCCACCCAGCAAACACGAGGAGGGCAGCGAGTGAAGATAAAGGAACTTCCTGGAGAAGCCACGGGAAAAAGATAACGAAAACGAGAAGGAAAGATCCATGAAAGAAATTTGCCCAAAGAGTCTTTGCACCGTTATTGACGTTCGCAGACGAACGGATAACTTCTGCGATCATGGGAAGACCACCGATCAAACCAGAGAGAGTTGTTCCAACCCCTAGAGCGATAAGATCTTTATCGAAGTTTGATTTTCTTTTCTGTGGATCAAGACCTTGGATCGCGGAAGAAGTTAAAAGGGATTCGAGGGATTGAACCAAGGCTATTGAGATGGTGACAAACCAGAACTTACCTGTGGCAATCAGAGACCAGTTTGGGAAAACAATTCCGTCCATAATCTTCGCCGGAAGTTGAACCAGTAACTTTGGTCCAAGTTGATAGTCATGGGAGAAAAGTGTGTAGACGTGCTCGTGCTCAAGATCAAAGGCTTTGTCGAAAAGAATCCCTGCAATTACCACGAGCATCGGCACTGGAACTTTCTTAACCCATGAGATAGGAAGCTTCGGAATGAAGATCAGCATCAGTAAACTTGATATTCCAATGATAGTTACTTCGGGGTTGAGATTCATGATCGTATGAGGAATCTCAGCGATGATTCCAACAATATCTTTAGCGGCAGGCTTCACACCAAAAATTGTATGGATCTGTTTTGCAATAATAATGATCCCGATCGCCGCCATCATTCCGTGCACAACCGCACCAGGGAAAAAGGTTGAAAGTTTACCTGATTTAAAAAGTCCAAATGTCATCGTGATTAAGCCTGCGATGACAATTGCAGCAAGAGTCGCTGTGTATCCAAGAGTGAGGTCACCACCTCCGAGAGAATCTACTCCATGAACAATCACGACAATGAGACCAGCTGCTGGGCCCGCAATGATTAAATGAGATCCTGCAAAAAGGGAAACGACAAGGCCACCTACAACTGCGGCAATAATTCCTGCCATCGGAGGGAATGAACTTCCGATTGCAATCCCAAGAGAAAGTGGGAGTGCAATAAGAAAAATCAAGAGACCTGAGAGCAAATCATCTTTCCAGTTTTTTTTCAATTTCTCTGCCGTCAGAGCAATGATGGGTTCTGGAACGTGGGTCTTTTTCATTCTAACTCCAATTCAATATCTAAAATTTAACCGATTAACTTAATAAAATAGAAGTACAGAGGAATTCCGATGATGATGTTAAATGGAAATGTAATTCCAAGCGCCATCGAAATACTGAAAGACGGATTCGCTTTTGGAATTGCTTCAGGAAGGGCGGCCGGAACTGCGATGTACGAGGCCGATGCACAAAGAATTGTGAAGAGTAGCGCATTCCCTGGAGTCATCCCGAGGACTTTACTAGCAAAAATAGCAACACAAGCATTCGCGATGGGAACAAGAATTCCAAAGGCTAGAAGGAAGAGACCTTTTCCGCGGAGCTGTTTAATTTCTTGAGCAGCATGAATTCCCATATCGAGAAGATAAAACATGAGCATGCCTTTAAAGATGGCATCAAACGATCGGAAAGATTTCCATCCCGTTTCATTGGTCATAATCCCTACTACTAAACTTCCCATAAGAAGGAATACTGATCCTCCAAAAAGAGCTTCTTTAATAATTCCCATCATTCCGTGCGGCTTATCTCCGTGGTTCGAGGTCGCAGACTCTTCTTTACGAGCGTACATATTAGATAGAATAACACCGCAGATAATCGCCGGAGATTCCATTAAGGCCATGGCAGCAACCATGTGACCACCAAACTCTACGTTCGAATATTCGAGGAAAGATACTGCAGTAATAAAAGTAACCGCGCTCACTGAACCGTAGGTGGCAGCGATGGCAGCGGCGTTGTAGACATCTAGTTTTCGCTTAAGAATAAAGAAAGTATAAATCGGAACAGCAATCGACATCACCATACAAGCGGCAAGGGACCACATGATTTCTGCAGTAAGTCCTCCGTGATAGAGTTCAACACCACCATGAAAACCGATATCAACTAAGAGATACATCGAAAATAATTTCGGTAAAGGTTGAGGAATGTGAAGATCTGAATGACAAAAAACCGCAATAACTCCCATGAAGAAAAATAGAATAGGAGGGGACATCAAATTGTTAATGATGATACTAAAATCCATGTAGTGACTCCGTGTAAATTAATGCTTTGATTATAAGATTAAACGATTAAGATCCCTAGTGAAGAAATTTTCATGCACGAAGCGTCTTGAGTCTGCATCTGTTCAGAAAATGATGATAAAACTTTAACTTTTGAATACTATTCTTCTATGACTGAAATATGCAAAATCGAAACTCCCTTTCCCGAAAAATTTGGCACTCCCAGGCAGTCTTTACTCATCGATGAGGCCTGGGGAAAAATGTGCTTTCCCAAAAACGATTTCTACTCAGAGGCCTTTAGAGGCATTGAGAATTTTACTCACCTATGGCTCATTTTTTTGTTCAGTGAGATAGAAAACAAATCATTTAATGGACTCGTTTCTCCTCCTCGTTTCAGAGGGAAAATGAAGCTTGGAGTGTATGCAACAAGATCTCCCCACAGACCAAACCGACTAGGTTTGTCGGTTGTAAAATTTGATCGCATTGAAGTCCATGATAAGGAGATTGTTGTTTGGGTCAAAGGAGTTGATCTAGTCAATGGAACACCTATTCTAGATATAAAACCCTACGTTCCTTACTGCGACCGTGTTGAAAGTGCAGTCGCACAGATTTTCGAAGAAGGCCCCGGCTTGCGAAATGTTATTTGGAAGTGCCCCTACGATGGTAAGCCAGAAACCAAAATGCTCATCGAAAAAGTGATTGGTCTGGATCCAAGACCTGGGCAAGATCATGCGGAAAATTCTACCTATGGTGTGAGCGTGGCAGGATATAATATTCGGTTTGAATTAGTTGATGATGTTTTTCTGATTACAGAAGTTAGGGAACAAGCTTAGAGGTATACCGGCCATCTTTTGAAAAGTGGATTTCAAGTTTACCGGCAAAACCATCAATGTCGTTCCCAAAAATAACAAAATCGCTCGTTGGTTGATGCGAGGATTGATTGGTTTTATAACCCAATTGGTTCACGAGGTATAAAGTTGAATTGAACTGAGTGAGATACTTCGGAAGAGTTTTAGTTTCTGCAGGCAATGGATGATGAAAACTCTTGATTAAAAGTGGGACTTCAAAAGATTGAGGAAGGAGGAATCCATGGCCCCAGTTTCCATTTTCTCCCAATGATTCTCCGTGATCAGAAATGTAAAAAAAGAGGATCTTGCCTTTGAGTGAACTAAGAATTTGAAAAAGTTTTTGGGTAAAAAGATCAAATTCAATCACAGAGTTGTCATAATCAGCGATTCGGGAACCCATCTCATCTTGAGAGAAAAATTTCCTATGTTCTGGAACTGAGCGTACACCCCATGGAGCATGAGAGCCACGCTGATGAAGCATCACAAAATGTGAACCAGGTGTTCCTAAAATCTTTTCGAGGTGAGGCAAAAGTTTATCATCGGGTGCGGCATCTTCATTGGTAACTTCAGGAGCAATTTGTTCAAGGGATCTTGAGTCATCCATAAACGCCGGACATAAAAAGGGAGTGATGTAGCGAAGCTGCTGTTCGGACTGGGTAGATAGAAAGTGAGTGGAGAACCCCTGCTCTTTTGCGAGTTTAAAGAGACAATGATTTCCTTTCCCGGCCTTCGCCACTCCGGACTCGCCGTAACCAAGATTCAAAAAGAAAGCGACACTGACGTCAGTCGAAACTCCGCTAGAGATGGCCGTGGTGGAAAAAAAATCAGGATTATTTTTCTGAGTCGCGAGATATGGTGTCGTAGATTTATCGTACCCAAAAAGCTGCATATGATTGGGTGTAAGACTCTCGCCCAATACAACTACGATGTGATCCCATTCAGGCTTTGTTTCTTTTTCCACTTCGAGCTTGAGAGCGAGATTGCTGCCGTTCGTATGGTTGGATGAGATTTTAAAAGGAACAATTCTTCCGAAGAAGTAAGACAGACTCAAATAGATATTCATCCCCGCGAGTTCGCGAGTTGAGGGCTGTCGTCCCCAGGTATTTCCCGTCACATACGTTCTAGCCGGATTATAAAGAAGATAGAGAGCAAAAAGAATTCCTAAAAAACGAAACTTGAAATTGGTTTCAACTTTTTTTACCGCAAAGATTCCAATCGCCATGGGAATGATAAGAAATAGAAAAGGAATCACGAAATGATGAAGTTCTTCTTTAAGTGCTCCTGTCACTTCCCCAGCTTGGACGATCATTTGATAAATCTGAGAGGGGAGCACCTGAGTTCCATAATATGAGAGATGCCCGAGCTGCCAAGGGCAAAGGAAGATGAAAAAAGACAAACAGGCGATGCGAGATTTCTGGCCTTTTACAAAAGTAAAAACAAAAAAAACAAAAAAGAGGATGAAGTATTTAGATGGGGAAAAGAAAACAATGGGAAAGCCCTTCAAAAGATAGAACAGATACTGTTGACCCAGGGTCAAACCAAGAAAAATAAAGGCCAGGATGAGGTGGGGACGAAGCTTAGCGAGCATGATTTATCATGACACAATTTCGTTTCTCTTGCTATGGTCCTTGATTGAAAAAGCTTCGACTGGAAAATATCAAACAACACATGGCCTGGCACCAAAAGCATTAGTTAAGCGCGAGATCTTTTCTTCATTTCTTTAAAAATTCTTTCCTGCAGAGCTAAACATGCAGCTTCATCTAATCCACTTAGCATATGACTTGAAGCAAGCGGTTTAGCGTTATCTCCGGCCTTCTTGAAAGTTTCAAGACGGTTATTGATGTTGTTACGGATTTGGCGCAATTTTTTGTCATTGAGAAGTGTGAGATTAGAATAGTCTTTCATCTTTTTTTCCTGAATTTAAATCCAACTTTCGGATCTTTTTTTGGTTCTTGGTTTTGGCCGTCGGGACCTGGTCTCGTGGTAGGTCTTGGACCTTGTTTGCTCAATGATTTATTCGGGTTTGGGTCGTGAGGCCTGTTTGAAGCCTGATTTTGGTTGCCTCTGCTGTGTTCGGGACGACGGCGAGGATCGCGAAAAGTTTGCTCGGGTCGTGAGCTTTTTACGGACTCTTCAGCAATTCCTACAAATTGTTCAACAGGAAGTTTGAGCTTTATGAGTTTTTGGATTCTGGAAAGAGCATCACGTTCAGTTTCATCGCATAAAGAGATCGCATCCCCGTCGCGACCAGCGCGTGCAGTTCTTCCGATTCGGTGAACATAACTTTCAGCTTCCACTGGAAGGTCGTAATTCACAACGTGAGAAACACCCTGAACATCAATTCCACGAGCTGCGATGTCAGTCGCGATCAACACTTTTATTTTTCCATCTTTAAAATCATTGAGAGCTTTTTCACGTGCCGTCTGAGATTTATTTCCATGGATCGCCGCAGAAGGAATCTGATGATGAGCAAGATAATCAACAATCTTGTTCGCCCCATGTTTTGTACGCGTGAAAACCAGAGTCAGTTCAGTCGATTCTTCCGCAAGGATTTTACGAAGGAGTTGGTACTTGTGTGCCTTCTGGCAAAAAATAACTTTTTGATTAATTCTTTCAACGGTCGTGGATGGAGGAGTAACTTCCACACGCTTTGGATTCTTCAGGAGTTTATTCGCAAGACCCGCGATTTCTGGCGGCATGGTTGCAGAGAAAAGCATGGTGTGCTTTTTTTCTGGAACTTTTGCGAGAATTTTTTTGATGTCATGAATGAATCCCATATCGAGCATGCGGTCGGCTTCATCAAGAACAAGAATTTCAACTTTACTGAGACTGATATGTCGCTGGTTCATCAGATCAAGAAGGCGGCCCGGAGTGGCCACAAGGATATGTACTCCGCCACGGAGAGTGTTGACTTGAGCGGCCTGGCCAACCCCACCAAAGAGCACCATCGTTTTAAAATGAATGCCCTCAGAATATTTCTGAATGTTTTCCTTGATCTGAGTAGCGAGTTCGCGAGTCGGAGCAAGGATCAAAACTCTTGGTTCACCAATCGTAGGAATTTTCTGATTCTTCATCAGGTATTGAATGATGGGTAAAGAAAAGGCCGCAGTTTTACCGGTCCCTGTCTGAGCAATACCTAAAAGATCATGGCCTTCCAAAAGGATGGGGATCGCCTGTTCCTGGATGGGGGTCGGAGTCTCATAACCAGAGTCAGTGAGATTTTTTAGGATCTCAGGGGCAAGTGCAAGTTCGCTGAATTTCATTTCCGCACAATCGTTGTTTTGCCCCTAAATGTCAACCAATGCTAGCGTTCGCCAATGCCTTTGCTGAATTTCTTAACATTGGAGAGGATGTGTTTTTTGAAGCTCGAATTACCGGTTGGAATTCGATTAAGTTTTTCCTGTGATGATCCCTTGACGGCCGCTACTTCGACGATGTGGACACTTCCGTCATCACTGACCTCGGCCCGGATGCGCATCTGATAGAGAAACTTTGTGTAGTCGTGAGTGAAGTAATTATGGATGGAAACATTTTCACCCTTTGAGACTGAGTAATCCATAATCCCATTAATTTTGAGACTCATGAGAACTAAGCTCAGGCTTGTGGCAATGCTGTAACGAGTATTACTGATTTTGGACATGGCCATCGGATCGCTGAAGAGTTGAGAAATATGTCCACTCGCTGGATTTAGAATGACATCTATATCTGATCTCTTAAAGCTCGAATTGAAGTCGTACTCGATCACATAATAGACCTTATCTATGCGATTATTACCATCATCATCCTGTTAGATTCCATTGATCATTTCAGAGGAGACAAGACCTTTTGCCGCCCCAGTAATAAGTCTCGCATCTTGATAGGACCGAATGAGGGGATCTCCGGCAAATGACTTCAGGGACACAAGAAGTGATAGGGCAACGAGTGAAAATGTGCGCATGAAGGGTCCTTTGTTTGGAATACTTATGAGCAAAGGGAGTGCCAGAAAAGGGAGACTTATGGTGAGGATTTTTGCTTAAAGTTTAGAAGGGTGCTCAAAGTGTAGTCACTTTTAAGGCAGATAAGTCCCCTTTTATTGGTTCGAGATTTGCTAAGACAGAGACATGAAAAGTCTTTGTTTCTTCCTCATGATGGCAGTTGTGGCCGGCGAAGCAATCGCTCAGAATGTCTATGATAAAGAGAATCGGCTTCTCGCTTATGTTTATCAGCAGAGGGAATACAAACTCTTTGATCAGGAAGGGGATTTTCTTCTGATCTGGAGCTCCACTCAGATTCCCTATTATGTCATGAATACTATTAAGGGTAAGCAGATTGAGTTTCGTGCTGAGAAGGCCTTAAAGATCGATGCTCTTGCCGAGAAATACCCAGATTTTGCACCAAAAGAAGATCAGAAAAATGTGGTGGTCGCAGAGTATGTGAATTACCGAAAAAGTGATTTCCCCATCGCCATTCAGGGAAATGTTGCTCCCTTCATCGTAAAAAACCTCTCACTCATGATGGAAGAAGTGATCACAGAGGAATTAAAGAATGGGATTCACCCCACTCTCGGTGTCGTTCACAAATGGTCTAACCAGGGGCCCGGAACTTTTCGTCGGCGCTTACTTAAAATTGGCCATGTCTCAAAGCTGTTGCTCGCTCTTGCCCGCGGGGTGACGTCTAAATATTTGGTCGCTGGAAAAGAAAAAGATCTCAAGGACTATCTCATTTCGAGACCAACTGAATCTGTAACCCTTCAGGAAATATTTCGCACGTCCTACAAAATGAATAATGGTGATATGTATCTCTCACTTCTCACGATCGAAAACGTGTTATCCGAATTTTGGACGAGTCCCGACCGTGACAAGAGGCTCATCACCACAAAGCTCAAAGACATTATCAATTTTAATTATAAAACGGATAAGTTTGGGTCTTGGTACCATCTTTTTGGGATCATGCTTTACGGCTATGCTGAAGGAGGGTCTAGGTCCTTTCTGGTTGGTAAAACTGAGACCGTTGGCGGAGCAGTCATGAGTCGGTTTAAAGAACACGAGTGGCAAGAAGAGTACATCAATGCTCATGGCGGAAAAGTGGGTTCAAAACTTCACGATTTTGTGAAGAAAAAGAAGTATGAAAAATTTGAGATCAACTCCCAGTACACCGAAGAGAACTTTTATTTGAAACTAGACGAAGACTTTACAGACGATATTGCAAAGGTTCGGTCAGGTTCTTAATTTAATATCGATAGACTAGATCCGAGAAGTAAGTGGTTTCTTCATTAAAGAAGTGCTTACTCTCAAGCACTCTGCTTGAAACAAACGTAAAATGCGGCTTGATAAGTTTATGGTATTCGTCGCGCGTGCGGTGAAGAGCGTACTGATCTTTAAATTCTAACTCTTCAACCTGACGACCCAGCTCCACGTCCGTAGGAACAGTCAAATAGATGTATCGAATCCGTTGAGAAAGGATAGGAAGAATTTCTTTTAGCTCTTTAGTCGGAATGTATTGGAGAACTGAGGTGCAGATACCGAGATCAAAAGTATTTTCTGTTTTTCGAACGGTCCGGCACCACGTGATGAGATCTTCCTCATAAAGCACCAAGTCCGTACTTTCTACTGGACGAAGCTTATCGAGTTTTACCTTTTTAAAAGCATAGGGAGAAGGCTCGATCCCGCGGGCGAGATACGGCTTAAAAGCTTTAAGCATTTCCCGGAAGAGGTGACCATACCCGAAGCCCAGGTCGATCATCGTCTCAATCCCCACGTGTTCGACGTTAAGAAAGGCTTGAAGATATTTGACATGATCCTTGGCATTCCCGATGCCGTCCATGCTCATGGGATCAGAATAATTTTTATCCCAATATGACTTATCAAAGGGCGGCATACATTTTTTCTTTTCGTGTTCGGGTCACGAGGATGAGACAAGTGATGAGGTAACAAAAGTAATAATGGCGAGCGATGAAGCCATGAATATGAGCATGCTGTTTCATCGCAATTGACCACATTGAAGAAATAACAACACTTGCAAAGAGAGCCATGAGATCCGAATTTCTGACTTCAAAGTGAAAGACCTGCCCTTTTTTAAATTCGATCCGTTTGATGATCCGAAGTCCCACGACAATCCAGATGAAGTTAATGAGATTGATCGCGAGATATTTCCCTCGGCCAGAAACCCTCCAGAGGAAATCTTTTGCCACGGTCAGAGGTCCAATTTGTGTCGCATCGTATTTCGCGTGAGGAGTATTGGCGATGTCGCCAGAGTTAGTGGCACGGTGGCTAGCAGAAGCGAGAAAATCTTTAACCGCCTGATCAAAGGTACCGATGTAGAGAACCACTTGATAAAAATGTAAAAGATGAGCGATGGTGAAACCCAGTCCACTCGCGAGCCCAATTTTCACGAGAGTAAAAAAGGATACATTCTTATCCACACGAAAATAAAAATAAAAGGGAATCACAAACAAAGTCGCAAGGAAAGCAAAGTCAAAAGTCATGTATCCCTGACAGAAACCCAGAAGAGCAAAAACAGGAATGATCCACCACTTTTTCCACCCGGGTTTTGTCATGTAAAGAATGGTGAGACAGATCTGGATCTGAAACATGAGAAAAGCATACTGCTGGTGATGAAGACCGTGCAGATAATTTGTGTACATAGGTGGCAAAAGAAGGGCGAGTCCGAAAATTAAACCGCGCGTTCCACCGCCAACGAGATCAAACATAGTGTGAATGAAAAAGATGCCAACAATGACGGAGAGAGTAATTGGGAGAAGACGAAGGAGGGTGTAATTATCTTTTCCTACAAGGTTCATCCCAAGCCATGCCATATACTCAGGCCCCGGAGGATAATGAATGTAGGCGGCCCCAGCACACGATGAGTTTGGGTCCCCTGTTTTAGAGCGTACAAATCCGAGGCGCCCTTCAGTTGGAAAGAGATTTTTATAACATGTATCGGGCAGGCCCTTCATGGAAGTGATGCCTTTCTCGATGAATCCTGTTCCGCCACGAATGGTATTTGCCTCAGAGTACCCATCCGCGATGGGAGAGACGACGTCTTTAAAAGTTGTGATGTAGACCACTTCTTTTAAAACAAGAAGGGAGAAGATGATCATGAGAAAGCGCAGTGGATTCTGAAGTGCAAATGTTGTTATTTTTTTCAAGGCGACTTCCTCATCCAAAGCTCCATTCCGCACTTATTCTCATAGGTCTTTTCCCAAATCACACCCTGTGGACTTTTCACTAAACTGTTGCCATAAAAATATCGATAAAATTCAGCTCGCATTGGCCACTCTGCAATTTCTTTAGGCCAGAGATGCTCAGGGGGAGCTACGAGGTAGCGATGATAAAATTTTTCATTGAGCCCAAGAGCGTCAGCTTTGATTGGATTCACATCCTCCCATCTCATTCCCCAGATCGATTGCGAAGTACCAGGGTAGAGAGTAGAAACTGGAACATAGGGATCGTGGACGATAAGTTTATTTTCTTTCTGAAGTTCTTCCAGTTTAGACGCAAATTCCCGCGCCTCTGGTTTGCATTCCTGATTTTTATCAAAGTGGTATTGAAAGGTTCCCGGAATTGTCGGAACTAAAAGGAAGGCCGCTAAAAAATACGGACGCCTGTTTTGAATCGTTACTTTTCTGAGAATAAAAAGTGTTCCAATGAGAAGACAACTATAAAAGGGCATCGTGAAGTGATCTGGGTTATAGGCCTGCTTGCGAGTAAAGAGAACAATGGTTGGAATCAGACAGAAAATGAAAAGCCGCAGAGCCTTTTTCTTCTCAAAGATAAAACTCTTGGTCGAGGTTGTGATGATGACAAATAGACCGAGCATGAAGGGCACAAAAATCTGCTCTTTTAAAAGTCGAAGCCAAGTTTGAACGGTTTCAGCATCTGAGCGCATGCTCACTGCCGACTCACCGATCAAGAAGCTCAAGACTTTGCCGTAACTCAAGCTTTGAGGAAAACCAATGAGTGTATACCCCAGCAGCATCCAGCCGATGAATTTTAAACCTTCAATGAGCTTGATTTTGTTCCACGGAAAAAATAAAAAGATAAAGGCCGGAGTAAAAAGAACGACAACGGCCTTTGTTCCGACGGCCACTCCCCACGCCAGCGCTGCCCAGCGGCCAAGCTCAACTTTGTCCTCATAAATCCAGCGCGCAGTCGCATAAGTCGCAAGTCCCGCGGTTAAAGCAAGAGTCATGTCGGGGTGAGGGCGCAGAACGAGACTCGCCCAAAAACTATTGGTTAATGCGGCCACCATGAGTGAGGAGAGAAGAAGTCTCTGCCAGAGCAAGGGAACAAGAATCGCAGAAATTAAAAAGGCCCATCCATAAAGAGCACACAGAGAAGCGAGCTGCAAGGCGAGTTGGTGAACGCGTTCTGATTTTACAATGTCGTTATAATCCCCAGGTCCTGCATAAGGAACAAAACTCGCTACCGTGTGAGCGATTCGAAAATAAAGGGGTCCATACGGCGCAAAGTGATTTGAGTTCCACCAACGTGTTTTTTCGGCGGTTGAGATCGCTCGTCCCGCATCGTTATCAAGAGCGTAAACCACGGCTTGACCATCTTGATTGTTGACCGCGAAAGATCCAATGACAGAGATCTGAGAAATAAGAATGATCCCAGCAAGAGCATAAAAAACTTTTTCCCAATGAGGGAGCATCATTTGAACGAGATCACGAAGGAAAGCTTTCGCTTTTACTTGAAGAGATTCTGAATGCATACGTTGTGGCCTTCACAAGGAGGATCTTCCGTCACATGAACACAAGGCGAGCAAGGAATTTGTTCGTACATGATGATTTCATCGAGGTAAGAGAGTTTTTTAATGAGGGATTGCGGAGAGGTTGGGCCAAAGACCGAGAGAGTCTTAATCCCCATGAGGCGCGAATAATGGAGGAGTGAGGAATCAATCGCCCAGAACCAGTCCATGGTCATCATGTGCTTGACCGAGCCATTAAGATTAAATTCTCCGCAATGATCGTGATAGCTCATTTCAAAAGGAAGATTTTTTAACTCCCGGATAATCTCAGCCGCTAAAACGCCATCTGTTTTGACACCGTAGAAATGAAACTCATATCCCGTTCCCATTTTGAGATTTTTCTCAGCAAGCTTTCTCCACTCAGATGGTGAGAGCATGCGCTCGTGGGATAGATCCGAGCACCCATGACCAATTCCGATGCGGGTGTTGGTGTGAGTTCCACCTTTTTCAATATCTTGGAATTTTAAAAAATAATCGCGCACTTCTTTATCACTTGGAATCACGCAACCGATCAAGCGCGAGATCTCTTCATAAAAATACCAAGAGCCGTAGTAGAGATTAAAATACACGATGTGGGTGGAAAAGTTTTTACGGGCCTCAACACTTTCGCGGTAAAAACCAATTCGATTCCTGGCACAAGTCACTAGGGCGAAGATCGTGGTGAGGCGCGAGTAAACTTCGTAGTCGATGATGGTATCAGTTTTAAAAAGTTTCTTGATGATCGATAACGAGCTCGTGACCAACGTCACGAAGGACTTGTCTTGAATGACTAAGATCTCGTCAAAGATCCCAAGGGATTTCGCGAAGGGTACAATCCCTGGAGTCGTGATAATGCGAAGCTTGTACTGAGGATAAGACTTTTTAATCGCAAGCAGGGCCGCTGCCCCGATGACGAGGCTCCCTCCGCCCAGCATTTTGATGACAGTGATGTCGCCGCGAGGGAGGGGATCGTGATTTCGACGAAGGAATCTGCCCATCAAGATCGTAACGGGCCTAAGGACGAGGATGAAGAATCCCCCCAAGTAAAAATCGATGATTTTTTTTATCGTTAAATTCATCTACCTGATTCCTAAAAATTGATTTAATCTTAGACTATTACCTATGAAAAATATAACGATTATCGCAGATGATTTAGGCCTTATGCCGCAGATTAGTAACGGCATTTTGAAATGTGCCAAGGATGGGCTCATTGACGGTGCTGCTTTCCTCGTCAACGCTCCGGGAACGGCCCATGCCTTAAGTCTTCTTCCACAGATGAAGAATGTTGAAATTGGCCTCCACTTGGGTATTGTTGAAGGTTACTCATTGACCCGTCGTCATTCCATTCTTGATGCGCATAGGTATTTTCCAGATGCCCCATGCCTTTATCTTAATTGGAAGGTATTTTCCAAGGCCTATTTCCAAGGAAAAATTAAACTCAGAGAACTCTCAGAAGAGTTTGATGCCCAGGCAGATTTCTTTGTTAAAAATATTGGCCCCATTCCGTTTTTAAATGGAACCCAACATCTTCATATGTTCCCGGGTATCTTTCCGATCATGCTCGACCTGTGCAGAAAGTATCAAATTCCTAAAATTCGTATTTCGAGTGTTGGAATCGCTGAAATGATGTTCTCTCGAAAAAAGATTTTAGGTTCTCTCATGATGAACTACTGCCAACTTGGCGCTGAAAAAGAACTTCATAGCAGAGGAATTCATTCCATAGGAAAAACTTATGGAGTGACTATTTCAGGTGATATGGGAAATGAGTTTATGGATTTTGTGATTAAGGAATCTGTTAAGAAGCACATCGAGCTCGTCATGCATCCTGGATATAATGATAATGGTCTCAAACAAATCAGCCAGGAAAATTATGGCCATTTTGACTGGGAAAAAGAGATGGCAAGTTTGTATTATTTGAAAGAGAAAATGTCATGAATCAAATGTTATCCATCGTCTCACCCATGCATAATGAAGAGCATGGTATTTTAGAATTTATTTCTGAAATCAAAAGAATTGTCTCTCCCTTGGGTCACGATTTTGAAATTGTCTTAGTGGATGATGGAAGCAAAGATAAAACTTATGAAGTTGCGAAAAGTGCTGCCAAAGACGATAAGCGAATAAAACTCCTCAAACTTTCAAGAAACTTTGGTAAAGAGGCAGCCCTGCTTGCAGGATTAACTTACTCCCAAGGTGATCTCATCGTGATGTTGGATTCGGATCTACAGCACCCACCGGAGTTGATACCTTCGATGGTCGCTAAGTTTCAGGAAGGTATTGAGGTCGTTAAAACCATACGGACCTATACCGAAAAACAGTCTCTTCAAAGTACTCTTGCCTCGAAAATGTTTTATTACATTTTTAATAAGCTAAGTTATGTACCCATCCATTCAGGCGCGACCGACTATCTTTTGATTTCAAAACGAGTCAAAGAAGTCTTCTGTTCCATGGGTGAATATGACCGATTTAATCGAGGCCTCTTCTCGTGGATTGGTTTTGAATCTTTTACGTTCGAATATGTGGCGAAAGAAAGATTTGCCGGAGAGACGAGCTTCAATTTAAGGCTCTTGATCCGTCTCGCTCTCAGTAGCATCACTTCATTCTCTGGAAAACCTTTGAGAATTTCTTTCTACGTCGGGCTTTGCACCCTGGGAGTTCTTTTTCTTTATTTACTCTATGTCGTTTATGATTTTTTTCATCACGGTACTATCCGTGGTTGGTCTTCGCTCTTTTTCTCAATCACGATGCTCGGGTCTGTTCAGTTGATTTCGATTGGGGTTTTGGGGGAGTATATTTATCGTATTTATAATGAGGTTAAGCGGAGGCCGCATTATATTGTGGATGAGAAGAGTAATTTGTAGTTAAGAAATCCATAAGCAAATAAAACTGCAAACTTTAATTTAAACAAAGAGCTCTAGCGGCAAAAAATAAAACGCACCAACAAAAATTATTCCTTCGGGGCCTTCTTTCCATATCAATATTTTTCCACCGTGAAATGGATGCCAAAAACGTTCTTCTTCAAAAATGTTTTTTATGTGATTCCCTATGCGCGGGTTTGCTTCGATGATATTACAGACTCGGATCGCATCCTCCATAACCTTCGAGGCTGAGGCTTTAAAGCCAGTGAAGACATAAGCATTCAACGCAATACTTTCTAATAATTCCCAGCCGTCTTCTGTCCACTTTGCCATTTTCGACTTCCTTCAGATTCCTCTTCAGTCACTTTTATAATTTTTGAAAGTCTGTCCTCAAATGAATTCAACCGTTCTTCGATTGATACTGTTTCTTCTTTCTTAATTCCGGATCTAGTTAACATCTGATTGTATGCTGCCAGAAGATTAAGGTAATGCTCCTGAGAAATAATCACTTTGATCTCCGATCCCTTGCTAATCACTTGTACGACCTCATTGCCCTTAACATCGATAGAAGCAGGGCCTTTTTCCCTAAGAGTTTTGAAGTTGATTGTTTCTTTTAAATTCATCATGATTTCCACCTTGTTAGTGACAAAATAAGTCTATCATAATGTCTCTTTTTTGTCACTTCGTAGTATCTCTTTTAGTTATTTCAGACAGATACATCTACATGGCACGTGCAAGGTAAAGCAATTGATCTCGTAGTAAATATTCTATTTTTTTCAGTTAAGAAATTGAAGTCAAAAAAATTAGTGCTGAATAAAATGAGTAGATTTTAAATACTCTCGAATGACAGTATCCAACCCCTGCTCCAACCCAACCTCCGCCTTCCATCCAAGCTTCAAAATCCGACTAACATCCAAAAGCTTTCTCATCGTCCCATCGGGCTTCGTCTCATCAAAAACAAGCTTCCCTTCATAACCAACTCTATTCGCAATTATCTTAGCGAGCTCACCAATTTCAATATCTTCCCCAGTTCCCACATTCAAAAAACTCGGCATCTCTTCTTTTGAATTCATCAAAAACACACAGGCCCGGGCGAGATCTTCGACATAAAGAAATTCACGTCGAGGCTTTCCTGTTCCCCAGATTTTAAATTCTGGATCATTATTCTTTTTCGCCTTCGCAAGCCTGGCGATGAGACCCGGAATCACGTGAGAATTTTTCTCATCGTAGTTATCATTTGGGCCATAAAGATTTGTCGGCATGACAGAAAACCATTTGAATCCATACTGACGACGAAAATTTTCAATCGTCTTGATTCCGGCGATTTTTGCAATGGCATAAGGCTCATTGGTTGGTTCAAGTGGGAGAGTGAGAAGATACTCTTCTTTCAGAGGCTGCGGGGCGAATTTGGGGTAAATGCAAGAGCTACCAAGGAACAAAAGTCTCGGTGTTCTGCTCTTGAATGCCGCATTGAAAACGTTTTGCTGAATTTGAAGATTCTCAAAAATAAAATCTGCACGGTAAGTATCGTTGGCGATGATTCCGCCCACTTTGGCGGCAGCGAGGAAAACATGAGTTGGTGAATGAGTTTTGAAGTATTCTTCAACACTCGCCTGATTTAAGAGATCGAGCTCTTGCCTCTTTGGAGACAGAAGATCAGTGTATCCATTTTTCTCAAGCTCACGAAGAATAGCTGAGCCTACCATTCCCCGAGCACCAAGAACTAGAATCTTATCAGTCTTATTCATTGTAATTAAGAATCTTATGCCCTCCTTCAAGAAGGTATTTATCCTTTTTGAAGAGAAGAAGATCAGACTTCATCATATCTTTAACGAGAGACGCGAGATTCTCTTTAGGCTTCCATCCAAGGATTTTATGCGCTTTAGTCGCATCTCCTAAAAGAAGTTCAACTTCAGTTGGACGGAAATATTTCGGATCAACGGCCACGATCATTTTCCCAACGGGAAGTTTAAATTCCCCGTGACATGCTTTCACGTAACCTTTTTCATTTTCATCGGTTCCCTTGAACTCAATTTCAATTCCGGCCTCTTTAAAACTTAAAATAACAAAGTCGCGTACGGAAGTTGTCACACCGGTTGCGATAACAAAATCTTGCGGCTTATCTTGTTGAAGCATGAGCCACATTGCCTCGACGTAATCCCGAGCATGTCCCCAGTCACGTTTTGCACTCAAGTTTCCAAGATAAAGCGTATCTTCAATCCCAAGAACGATCTTCGAAGCTGCGCGAGTAATTTTTCTTGTAACAAAAGTTTCCCCACGGATCGGAGACTCGTGGTTGAAAAGGATTCCGTTACAAGCAAACATGTCGTAGGCCTCACGATAGTTTACCGTGATCCAATAAGCGTAAAGCTTGGCCACGGCATATGGTGAGCGAGGATAGAAGGGAGTAGACTCACGCTGAGGGGTCTCTTGCACAAGACCGTAAAGTTCAGAA
>JBBQGK010000008.1:0-63329 GCA_038322885.1 Bacteriovoracales bacterium
CTTTGGCCTCAAGACTCGGTATCAACTCCGTCAAAGCCGATCTCGAAGATTTATGTCTTAGGTATTTGCATCCGGATATTTACTATCGTCTCGCTGAAAAAATCGCGATGAAAAAACGCGAGCGTGAAAGTTACATCGAAGAGACAATCACTCATGTTGAAGAAAAAATGCTCGAGTACTCCGTAACGGGTGAAGTGACTGGACGGCCGAAACACTTTTTCTCCATTTATAAAAAAATGCAGCAGCGAGGAGTGGATTTTGAGCAGATTCAGGATTTGCTCGCGTTCCGGATTCTGGTGAACAATATTACTGAGTGCTACAAGTGCTTAGGCATTATTCATTCGGCGTTCACTCCGGTCCCGGGACGATTTAAAGACTACATCGCTATTCCCAAGGTCAACAACTATCAGTCTCTGCACACCACCGTGATCGGGCCCAAGGCCGAGAGAATTGAAATCCAAATTCGAACCTTCGAGATGCATGAAGTTGCAGAACGTGGGGTTGCTGCTCACTGGAAATATAAAGAGAGAAATAAAGCAGACGGCACGGGAAGACTTAAATGGGTTGAAGAGCTGATGGAGTTTAACCAAACCGCCACAAGCTCATCAGAGTTCATGGATGTCGTTAAAAACGATCTCGATGTTGGAGGAGTATTCATCTTCACTCCTACTGGAGACGTTAAGGAGCTTCGTTACGGAGCAACTCCACTTGATTTCGCCTATGCTGTTCACACCGAAGTTGGAAATAAAACAGTGGGGGCGAAGGTAAATGGGAAGATGGTGCCGCTCAAGTACCGTCTCAAATCCGGCGACACTGTAGAAATTCTCACCAGTAAAACCCAGACGCCTTCGAAAGACTGGCTCAAAATTTGTAAAACTTCTCGTGCGATCACTAAGATCAAGCAATACCTCATGAAGGTAGAGCGAGATGAGCATCGCCGGATCGGTGAAGACAATTTAGATAAGGCCCTAAAAAAGTTTGATACGTCTATCAAGGCAGTTGAGAAGAGAAATGAATTCAGGAATATTTTAGAAAAAAATCACTACAAGAACCTGGAAGAGATTTTTGTGAACATTGGATCTGGGGCCCTTCTCATCAAGGATATTCTAATTGATCTTCCGAGTGTGGCCTTCACCGAGACTGATGAGCTTGATTTCAAAGAAGATGATAAAGAACTCGAGAGCTATTATAAGAAGGTCACCAAGTCTGCCCGCAAGAGTTCGAGTAACGATAATGCCGTCATCGTCGATGGCCTAGATGATATACAAGTAAAGATGGGGAGATGTTGTAATCCTATTCCGGGAGATCCCATCACGGGTCTCATTACTCGCGGTAGGGGCATTACGGTCCACACTGTTGGATGTCCTCGAATAGCTGAAATCGAAAAAGGCCGTCAGGTCTTTGTGGAGTGGAACAAGTTCTATACCTTTAGTCATCCAGTGAATATCAAGGTCACGACTCATGATAAGCCTGGGATTCTCTCTAAAATCTCGAAGGCGATTAACAACGCTAACATCAATATTCGTTCGGCCATCGCCCGCTCTATGCCTGACCAAAAAGGTAATTTTATTTTTGAGATTGAAGTAAAAGACTACTCTGAGCTCCTCAAAACGATCTCCACCATTGAGCAAATGGAAGAAGTCATTAGTGTAAGTCGCGCCTGATTTTTTTGACATCTCAGATCAAAGCCCGCCACAATAATCATATGAATAAATTAATCCTCTTAGCTTTGGTTTTTTCTCTCTCCTGTTATGCTCAAGATGAATTCTTGGATGCGGATCCATCATCAGAAACAGTGGCCGTTCCGGATATGATTGATCCAACTCCGGCTACTGATGTAGTCAGCGAAGAAAAAGTTCCTGAAGAAGTTGCCAAAGAAGTTGAAGAATTTAAAGAGTCTGATGTTCCCGTTGCGGAAATTCCAGCCCAGCAAGATCCTGGCCCGATCGGAGAGAGTTCTGAACCTGAGATTCAGCTCAGTGATGCTGAAAAAAAATCAGAGATGCCAGTCCTTTCAAGTGAAGTCACGAATGATGAAGAGTTCACCGCGAAGAAGAGTCACTGGCAGGCCCTTTATGCCTTTGAGATGTTCAAACTTCAAACTCCTTTTAAATTCACAAATGGGAAGAATAATAAAATCTTCACCGAAGAAGATGAACAACTCTTTGGAGGACGCCTCGGTTTCGGGCGCAACCTCTACATCGGTGGAGGCCTTAACACAACTTCGCGATTGGAAGCTTTCTACGCCGGGGCAGCTTTCGGAAATGTAAAGACCGCCAATCCAGATGCGGATCAGAACATTTCAACAAAGAAAGTGAACGGTCAAAACTACGGCGCCGACATTTGTCAGAGTTTAGGATTTATTTTTGAAGCAAAAATGATGAATCCGTTCATGGACCAGATGACTTACATGACGATTGAACCATTTGTTGAAGTTGGAGCGGGGGTTTCGAATGCCCGTAGCAAGGCTTCATATGACTACGATACCGGTGCTTACGTAGACCATTATCGACACACCATTGATGATAAAATCGCCAACGCAAGAATCGGTGCTGGGATTAACATTGCAGGCCGAACGGGTTTTTTTATGTTTCTGCGGGTGACACAAAATCGTTATAAGATTCTTAATAGAAAAACGACAGGTTACACTCAGCCTAATGGACAATCGTCCACAGATCTCGATACAGATGCTCAGAGAAAAGCCGATAAGAATGTTAATATCAATCCTATCACGATGTTCACTCTTGGCGGAGGATACAGTTTTTGAAACCACTCTTTTTACTTTTTTTCATCCTTGTCGGTTGTGTGACTCAAGATAACAATGGTTTTGAAGGACTTGATGCATCCGAGAGAGCGGCCATTCTTGAGAGACAGAAAAATCGATGCACAGCTGATGGGCAGGGAGTGATCAAGGATTACGAAAATATTTATACTGATCTTTTTCGGAGTTTGGTGCGGGGAAATTATTGGACAATATCCCTGAAGGAAGGCTCAAGTTCATTTAAAGAAATAAAAATTCACGTCTGGAAAGTGGCACAGCCAATCGTCTATTATGTCATCACAACGAAACCTACTGGAGCTGCTGCGACCTACCAGTTTGTAAAATATACAGTTACTGAGAACACCAATATTCTGACTGATACTCTCAATCAGATTTGTGATGTTGCAACTTATACAACTCATTCAGGGTCTGCGAACTCATCTCTTTCTCTAAAGATAGCAACGACTGAAGCAAGTGGAGTGGGTTCAAATTATTACAAAGTAAACACAACCTATAATTACCCTTCGGAAGCTCCTGCATTTTTCTCCTACGGACAGTTCAATATGACTAAGGAAGAGTACACTCTTGCTGGGGACCGGACGGGAGTAGCCACGATCACTGACACCGGCACCCTGGCCGCAAGACAAACAGGAGATCCTACAAATACGACGAATCCTGATCCAGCATATCCAACTTATAGCGGTTACCCTGCTGCTTCTACTCAGTTCTGTGTCGTTGATGATGGAACAGCTGCTGGACACGCAGGGATTTATCCGATTCCCTATGCTTTAGTCTGCACGTCCACTCCCGGAGCTGGTCCAGCAGGTTGGGCAGTTCCTTCAACTGATCTCTAATTAATTTTCCAGGTCTTCCAAAACGATATTCTCGCGCATGATCTTCAAGAGGAAGAAAGTGCGAGCAATTTTTGCGGACTCTTTTAAGAGCTTGCGAATGTCTTTCCAAGAATTATAAGAATTTCCAACAGAGTCGAAGTAGAACTGAGGCTTTGATCCATTCATGAAGTGAGAAATGATGATCTTGATTCGCATGATGTGATAATCGCTCGAGATGATGAGCATCTTTTCAACACCTGGGTTTTGTTTCAAGAACTCAACTGTCTCTCTGACATTTTCGAAAGTATTTTTCGATTCGTAATCAAGATCGACTTGCATTCCCTGAGACTTGACCGCTTCGGCCGTCGCCATGTCTGATTGTTTCTCAATCAAAGTCTGAAAGGAATTGGCAGCGTGAACGCCAGAGATCAAAAGTTTACTTGATGGATTTTTCTTTAAGAGATCCAGAGCATAAGAAATTCGTCCTTCATCACCTGTGAAAACAGCAATAGCATCCGGAGATTTCTGATAGAAGACGCCGGCCGCGCGCCCTTTTTGCATCCGTGCATAGATCGGGATGTAGGCAATAAAAGATGCAGCAAGCCCCGTTCCCAAAAGGAGAACAATCGCCGTGCTCAGAAGAATCCTGCGCAAGCGTGTGGTCTTAGTTTCAAAAACGTATTTTCTTCCTAGCATATTATTTAGCTGCAATGACCTCAATCTCTACGACCGCACCTTTTGGCAACGCTGAAACTTGAACAGTCGAGCGGGCTGGATAAGGGGCCGTGAAAAATTTGGTGTAGGCCTCGTTCACTTTTCCAAATTGAGCGAGGTCAGTCATAAAGATGGTCGTCTTGATGATGTTTGAGCGCGTGAGGTCTTGAGACTGAAGAAGACCGTCAATGTTCTTCATCACGGCTTCAAGTTGAGCATCAAAGCCTGTCGCCATTTCACCAGTCTTAGCATCGAGGCCAATCTGACCAGAAAAATAGAAGACGCCGTTATAGAAGACACCTTGCGAGTACGTTCCAACAGCAGCAGGGGCCTTATCAGTTGCGATGATTTTCTTTTCAAAAGACATAGTCGTCTCCTTATTGTTTTTGCTTACGGTAAGCTTTGATCTCTTGAGAAATCAGAGCTGTGATGTGAGACATGTTGACGATCTCATCAACGGATGAAGTCCGTTGAACGATATTAATCGCATGTTTCATAGGTAAGAGGATCGGGCCGATGGGAGTCGCTCCCCCAAGTTGAGCCAAAAGCTTATAGCTGATATTAGCAGAGTTTAGATCTGGAAAGATTAAAACGTCGGCCGCTTTATCCAGAGTGGTAAACTCAAAAAGAGTTTTCATGATCTCTGTGTTTGTTGCGACGTCGGCCTGCATCTCTCCATCTGCGATAAGATTTTTGTCTTTCTCTTTTGCTATCTTTAAAGCTTCTGCCATCTTGGTCGCACCGATGTCCCGGTTAGATCCAAAGTTCGAATAAGAAAGAAAGGCAACTCTCGGCTCTTGCTTCATCACATTTCGGTACATTTGAGCTGCAGAAATCGCGATATCGGCCAGGTCATTAGCATCTGGATTTATCTGAACCGTACAGTCAGCTAGAAAAATAACTCTTGTTTTAAACACGAGCATCATGATCCCAGCGACTTTTGCTTTTCCAGCGGCATGGGTGCCGATCACTTTCATGATTGGGCGGATACATTCAGGATAGTTTTGAGTCGCCCCAGTGATCATCCCGTCAGCGTGACCAGTTTTTACCATCATCGAAGCAAAGTAGTTACCACGCTTGATGATGTCCTTAGCGAAGCTATAAGAAACACCTTTGCGCTGTCTTTGGGTGAAATAGTCTTGGGTGAATTTTTCATAAAGTTCTGAATCATCAGGAGTAATGATCTCAAGATCTTTAAGACTAGAAAGCGAGAGTTCGTCCATCTTACGCTGGATGATTTTTTTGCTTCCAAGAAGGATGGGCTGAATCAAACCTTCGTCGCGAAGAATGGATACAGCTTTCAGGATGCGAGCATTTGTTCCTTCAGGGAACACAATGCGAGGCTTGTCCGATCCCGGAAGACGAGAACGGATGTTTCTCATGATGTTTCCGGTCTGGCCCAATCTCTCCTGAAGAGATTTTGCATATGCATTCATGTCGTCGATCTGGATGCGTGCTACGCCAGATTCCATCGCGGCACGAGCTACGGCGGGAGCGACCCGTGTGAGAACCCGTTTATCGAAAGGTTTAGGAATAAGATAGTTTCTACCGAATTTAAAATTCTCATTACCATAAGCGCGTTTCACGTCATCAGGAACATCTTCTTTGGCGAGTCCCGCGAGGGCCATCGCTGCCGCTTTCTTCATCTGTTCGTTAATCTTCCGAGCGCGCACATCGAGAGCACCACGGAAGATGAAAGGGAATCCGAGAACGTTGTTAACTTGGTTAGGATAATCTGAGCGTCCAGTCGCCATGATTGCATCGTCGCGAACTTCAGCGACTTCTTCCGGAGTAATCTCAGGATCAGGGTTGGCCATTGCAAAGATGATGGGATTTTTTGCCATGGATTTTACCATGTCTTTTGACACGAGACCTTTAGCTGAACAACCCACAAAGCAATCAGCATCTTTCATCGCGTCCGCGAGAGTTCTGCATTTTGTGTCATTGGCGAACACGTCTTTATACTTGTTCATCCCTTCAGTGCGGCCTTTGTAGATCACGCCTTTTGAGTCACACATGAGGACGTTTTCTTTTTTAACACCGAGTTCAAGGAAAAAGAGAGCGGTCGCAATCGCTGCGGCTCCAGCTCCAGAAACGACGACTTTAGTCTCGCTCATTTTTCTGTTGGTAATTTCACAGGCATTAATGAAGGCAGCTCCACCGATGATAGCGGTTCCATGCTGGTCATCGTGGAAAATAGGAATGTCACAAATTTCTTGAAGACGTTTTTCAATTTCAAAACACTCTGGTGCCTTAATATCTTCTAAGTTCACTCCACCAAAAGTGGGCTCAAGAGCCTTCACAACTGCGACGACTTCTTCAACCGTACGCGAGTTAATTTCGATATCAAAAACATCGATGTCAGCAAAACGTTTGAAGAGAACACCTTTTCCCTCCATCACTGGTTTACTAGCAAGCGGGCCAATATCTCCAAGTCCGAGAACGGCCGTTCCGTTTGAAAGAACTGCGACGAGGTTTCCCTTCGCGGTGTATTTAAAAACATCATCTGCATTTTTTGCAATTTCAAGACAAGGAGCCGCCACTCCTGGAGAGTAGGCCAGGCTTAAGTCACGTGCTGTGAGGCAGGCTTTAGTTGAGGTGATCTCAACTTTTCCCGGGCGCCCTTGAGAGTGGTAATCTAGGGCCTGACGATATTTTTCTTCTGCGGAAGTCGAGTCTGTTTTAGGTGTCGTCATGTACGATCCTTTTTGTGAGGGAAAACGTCTAAAAATTTGATCCCAAGAAGATAACACCATTCTGAGGAAAATACAGCTTGAATGCATGGCAAAAAACTTCTTTTACACCACCTTTTAGTTTATTCTTTGAGGTATGAAATATGTTTTGATTTTTGCTCTAGTGGTCGTGATCGCCCAGATTGATGTGGTGATGAAATTAGTTCAGAAAGGTACCAATGCCTTTAATCGTCAGAAAGACAAGATCAGTGGCCCTCCACCAAGTGAAATCAAAAGGAAGACTGAAGTAGTTTCTTACAATGATGACCCAACTCTTCAGATGACTCCACATGCGAAAGTTCTCTCTTTGATGGAAAGCTTTAAATTATCTCCCGAACCAGAGGTCCGCGCCAAAATTATGGAGGACATGAAAGTTATCCCGAAAATGATCTCGACTCCTTTAGATAAACAGATGGAGACGAGAGTTTTCGAATGGCGTGATCTGCTTTTGCACGGAAACGAACAAGTTTTAATTTTTCTCGTCGATTTACAGAATCTCCTCCAAGGAGAAAATCAGGACATGATCCGTCGTTTTTTTTCGCTCTTGATGGATCACGATCTCGACCTCTTCATGAAGCACTATGTGAAGACAAAAGATGTGAACTGTAAGATTGTGACTGTGTTTGGGGATCAGATTCCGGAAGAAGAAAAAATCAACGAGTACCAGGCCCGGCTTGATGCTCTGACAGCTTTTCTCTCCAAAGAAAATCTTGATCCGGCGATGAAACAATTCGCCACAAACTGCCAACTTTTTTTGAAGGCCCACATGGATAATTTAAAATCTCCCTTAGTCGTGCCTGCGACTCCGCCCGCTGCTGAAAATATTCCAGCGACAGCTCCTTCACCAACACCAGTAACTCCGGTTCCCGCGCCACTTACTCCTAGTAAACCATGATCCAGATCACCAACGTCTCAAAAAGGTACGGCACCCAAGTGCTCTTTGAAAACATCACTGTTACCCTCGGGAGAGGGGAGCGAGTGGGATTCGTCGGAAGAAACGGAACGGGAAAATCGACCTTGTTTAAGTTGCTACTGCGTGAAGAATCTGAAGATTCTGGCGACATTACATTTCCAAAAAATTATAAGGTCGGAACCTTAAAGCAGCATTTGCATTTCACTGAACCAACAATCCTTGCCGAATGTTTACTTGCCATCAATGAAGATGAGAGAGATTGGGGACAATACAAAGTTGAAAAGATGCTCCATGGTCTAGGATTTAAGACCTCCGATTTTCCTCGCCCCCCATCAGATTTTTCGGGTGGATACCAAATTCGATTAAATCTTGCGAAGGTGCTCCTGTCTGAACCCAATTGTCTTTTACTGGATGAACCAACCAACTATTTAGATATTGTGAGTATGCGATGGCTGACCCGTTTCTTGCGTGAGTTTGAAGGCGAGATGATGTTGATCACCCACGACCGTGGTTTTATGGATGAGGTGACCACTCATACCATGGGTCTCTATCGTCAAAAACTGATGAAAATTCCAGGAGGCTCACAAAAATATTTTGAGCAAATTCTTTTGGAAGAAGAGATCTACGAAAAAACGCGTGTGAATTCCGATAAAAAGAGAAAAGAGTTAGAAGAGTTTGTGGCGAGATTTAAAGCGAAGGCGAGTAAGGCCGCTCAGGCGCAATCACGAATGAAGCTTCTTGAAAAAATGCCTGAGATGGAGTCCCTTGGACTCATTAGCTCCCTTGAATTTGAATTCAATCACAAAGAGTGTCCTGGTAAAGTTTTGATGGAAGTCAAAGACGTTGCTTTCGGCTACACGGACCTTCTTTTCAAAGACCTGACATTTCCCATTTTGAAGGGCGATAAGATTGCGATCATCGGTAAAAACGGAAAAGGGAAATCGACACTCTTAAATGTTCTCGCCGGAGAGCTTGAATCTAAGAGAGGAGAGGTCACGAGGAATGTAAACCTTCTGATGGGTCACTTCGGACAAACAAACATCAACCGCCTGAGTTTAGAAAACTCCGTGGAAGATGAAATCGCCTCCGCCGATCCGGGCCTTCCCATGCAGCGAGTGCGCTCGATCTGCGGCACGATGATGTTCTCTGGAGATCTCGCTAAAAAGAAAATAAAAGTCCTCTCGGGAGGAGAGAGATCTCGAGTTCTCCTCGGAAAACTCCTCGCTCGTCCCACTAACTTACTTCTCTTAGATGAGCCAACCAACCACTTGGACCAAGAATCAGTTGAGTCACTGACCATGGAGCTTCAGTCCTACCCAGGTGCTGTTATCATTGTGACCCACTCAGAAGGAATGCTCCGAGATGTGGCCAAGAGCTTAGTGGTCTTTCATCACAATAAAGTAGAATTTCTTCGCGAAAACTACGACGACTTCCTGAAGAAAATTGGTTGGGAAGAGGAAGAAGATGATGATGAAGTCATACCCGTGGTAGAGGAGAAAATTTCCTGGCAAGAGGCAAAACGACTTCGCGCAGAGGCCGTGATTGAGAGATCACGAGCCTTGGCACCCATGAAAAAGAAAATGGAAGTCCTTGAGAAAGAAATCATGAAGCTTGAGATTGAACAGATGGAACTAGAAAAAGATTTGATCGACTTGTCTTTGGGGGGAACTTCTGGAAAATTTCAGGAAAAATCTTTGAGGCTCGGAATGGTGAAAAAGAAAGTCGATGAGTCCTTTGAGCAACTTACCACCATTACACTTCAGCACGATGAAATTTTTAGTTCGTTTGAAGCGAAACTGAAGGCGCTGGAATCTTAACAATTCTTTTTTTATCATCGAGATCAAAGGGATTGATTCCCTTGAGCGCAAAATACATCCACGTCGTTCCGGCCACCGAGGATGCTGTCGTAAAATCCGTATTGGTTGACTTCGTTGCGTAGGCGACTCCACCGTCATTTTTTTTCATTTTTAGAACTGATTGCAAGATATCGTCGGAGGTGAGTTTCCTACAAATAAAATTTTGCTTAAAGGTCTCTTCATATTTCTTCATCGCTAACACCTGGCCAAGAGTTCCTTCCGACCAGATAAATTCAGCACTTGCCGGGCGTCTGATTGGTTTAGAATCCATGAAGCCCATGATGCCTTCATGCTCGACATAGAAAGATTCGCAATTGAGATTCAGGGCCTCTTTAAAGTTCAAATCATTTACAGTTTTTGTGTCCAGAGCGAGAAGACTCCACGTTTGATTATCAAGGTAGAGTTCACCCTGATTAATTTCTCCGGTCTTGATGTTTGCTCCTGACCAAAAATGAGATCTTTCTTTATCCCACATTGAAAGAATAAATCCTTTCAATGCAGAAGTTTCCTTCTGATAAACGGGAGAGCTATTGAGACTATTGAAATGTTTAAATGCGGAGTATGCATCGAGGTTGTGTTCAAGTGCAGCTGTTTCATCTTCTCTCCAGACGGTTGTCTGAATATCACTTGGGCTAAATTTCAGCGCCATGAGTTTCTGACCACGGATTTGAATAGGAACAATTTGCTTTGAAAGGTAATTTAGGACTTTAATGTTGAAGTCAACGAACTCGTCACTCTTGAAAGTATTCTGATAGTGATTGGCGGCAATCGCAGTCCAGGCTATGGCACCGGCATAACGTTTATCGCCCTCTATGGGATAGGGTGATTCACCCGTTATGTAATACGAAAAATAAAGTGAACCATCTGGAAGTTGCAGGCCTTCGAGACCTCTCAAGAGGGATTGAGCGGCAAAGCGGTCGCCTTCTTTAACAAAGGCAACGATAGCTAGGGCCTGATCGTAGATATAGCTTTGCTTATTCGTGGGATAACTCTGGATGAGTTCACCCTTATCATTAGGAAGAGCATGCAGGCGCGTTCGTAAATTTTTGATCAAGTCCTGGTTTGTTTCGGCCATGGCCGAAAACGATAAAAACCAGAGCCCAATCAGGCTAAATAACCTGCTGACCATGGGGAAAGATCTCCTAGCAATTTGTCTTGTATGAAACCTTTCGTCAGGTATGGCTATTTTCTTGAGTGTTTTAAGCGGGTATTTCAAGTGTTTGTGGGATTTCTAGGGGTTAAGGCTGTAATAAAAGCCCGACGACTCAGCCAGTTTCTTCACATAGGGAGTAATGTCGTCTTTTTGATTCTGGGGAAGATCCTTAAAAGGGATGATATCTTCAGGGGGTACAAACCGAAAGGTGAAGTTAATCCTGCGGGTTTTAAAACCTTCGATCTCGGGCCCCAGGAGCATATTTTTTTTATCTTCTACTCTCTGCACGCGGTGAAAAACTTTGCTCTTCCACTTGTCCCCACCAAAAATTTGCAAAGACGAATCTTCGAGCCATTGTGAAAGAACAATGTTGTCTTCACCCATCGTGGACTTGCCGTTCACAAATTGAAAGAAGGCCCTCTCGCCTAAGGAAACTGATCCTACAGGTCCTGGTTCAAAATCTTTGTGTTCACCTACGCGCGCGCGATCAACCCACTTTCCATCATCAAGTTTATTTCCGTAAAAATTCACCAGACACGTATTGAGTTTCCAACCCGGAGGAAAAAAACTTTTGGGAAATCTTTTTTTTGCGATGAACTCGATCCGGTCCACCATTTTTTGCAAGGCCACGGGATAGGCCTCAGCTTCCACACAGCGATTCTTCGTCCCTTTGGGAGGATGATAATAATCAAGACAAGCAAATTGCCAATTACCTAGCCAGTACACCGGTCGCAAGAGAGGTCTCTGCTCATCATTTGAAGGTGGAGGATTGTGTTCTGAGAAGCGCATTTCCCAAAGAGGAACGAGAGAGTTGAGCCATTTTAAAAGCTCATCTCTCTCTTTCCGATCGATGAAAGGAAATTGGTAATGAAGCCCTAAGGGCAATTCATTATTTTGCTTAGCGCGGGTTGATGATTCGCGAGCACTCTTGATACTGGCCATATCCTGCCTGATAAGAAGTTGATCCAACGACAGATCCCGTGGTCACGTCTGTAGGATAGAACTGACCATTAGATTGTTTGAAACAGGCCAGATTATCTCCCGGACGGGGGAGTGTAATTTTGCATTCAGATTGAGTCCCGTAACCCGCTTGATAAGAGCTTGAACCGATGACGGACATTGTGCTTAAGTTTGTTGGGTAAAACTGAGCATTTGATTGTTTAAAGCAGGCGATTTGCGAATACGGAGCCGGAAGAGATTCGCGGCAATCTCTAAAGCTCGAGAAACCGGCCTGGTAAGATGTCGAACCAATAATTGTTCCTTTTACATCAGACGGGTAGAACTGAGCATTCGATTGCTTAAAGCAGGCATAAGAATCACCGTTATACGGAAGAGTTTCCTGGCAGCTCGTGAGATCATCATAACCGGCCTGATAAGATGTGCTTCCAACGATTGTTAAGTCGCTTCTGTTCATTGGATAGAACTGCCCATTACTCGATTTTGAGCAGATCAAAAGAGGATAGGGTGTTGGAACTGGGACTGGATTTGGGTAAGGATTTGGATATGGCTGAGGGCCCGGACCAGGTATTGGAGCAGAGTTCCCATTAAGAATCTGAATGGACTGCTGAATGTTATTCAGAAGGAGGTCCTTCTGAGATGGACTCAGAGTCGTATGCAGTCTTTGTCGGGTGACTAAATCATTGAGCCTCTCGAGGCGCTTTTCAATGTGAAAGTCCACTTGGTTTATCTGGGCCATGGCCCCCAAACTGACCAGGGACATGAGTGCAGTGGTAAATAATTTCATAAAATGCTCCTGTTAGATGAAGCTCTTTTACTCTAATAAACCGGTAGGTTCAAAAAATATATTTAGATCATGTAAAAGGTCCACGCTCCCTTGAGACCTACCCGACATCAGGTATAACTGCTCCATGAAATTCGAGCTCGCGACCGAAGAGGATATCTTTCAGATCTCTCAGCTATACTTTGATGTTTATCAAGGCCACTACCCCGATCCATTGATGAAAGATTTCAGTCTCATGAAGAATTTCATGGGCTCTGGATCAGGCTTTTGGTTTATCGCCAGGGATGAAAAAAAATCGATGAGGGCCTCCGTTCTGGCGTCCTATGATCAGGAAAATTTGATCGCGAAAGCTTTTGGTGCGGTTGTAAGAACCGAGGACCGAGGGCTTGGCATCATGGAAAATCTCTTGGGCTACGGGATTAAATATCTGCGTGAACAGACTGCTGGAGTTGATGTCATTTATTCTACGACCCGGACTGTAAATGAAGCGGCTCAGACTCTCACCGAAAAACTTGGTTTTAAAAAGCTAGGGATTCTTCCCAACGCTCATCGAACTCTTGAATACGAGACTCACGGACTGGCGGCCATTATTTACCCAGAAGCTTTGGAGAAGAGAAATACGGATTACAAAATTCATCACGAGATCTCTTCTCTTTATCAAATTGTGGCTCAGGAAGTTCCGCTTCCGCCGCTCGAGAGTATTGTTCCGGAGAAGTCGAGCAAGGTTCTTGAGTCGCCCCCGGAACTTGAAGTGGTGAAGTCTCCGAAGTTTGTTTCTTACCGCTACAAACAACTCAAGCTTGAAAAAAATCTTGAATTTGAGTTCTTTCCCTTTCATCAACCCAATCTGGTCGTGATTTCTCCAGATCAATCGGTTGAACTTTTCTGCCACTTATCTTCTGTTGATGGTCATTGTGTGGTGATTGGCGGAAAAATGCCACACAACATGAACTTCACCGAACTTTTCCTTGAAACCAACATGCTCTTGCGAGATGCGGGTGCACGCTACATCGAAGTCATTGTTAGAGCTGACAGGCCCAAGATTGTAGAGAGCATTGCCCGGGCAAAATTCATCCCCTGTGGATTTTTTCCGGCCATGCAGTTGATAAACGGGAAACGTCATGATTTTTTAGTCTTCAGTCGCTCGTTTGAGATTTTTGATTTTCAAAACGTGAAACTCAAAGGTCTTAACCAGGTCTATCTCGAAGAGTATTTCAAGGCCTGGAAGCGTCTTTCATTGAATCCCAAACTTCTCCAACTATGAACCTCTTTGATAGTGATCCGTTTGATTTTTCCGAGGCCACTCGAAAACTTTTTCTAGAAAGTTTCAGGGCCAATGCTCTTCATCACTACAGGAAGCATTCTTTTACAAAAAAACTCTGGGACAAGCTTGGCTTTCATCCAGACCAATTAAAAACAGAAGCAGATCTTGAGAAAGTTCCCGGGACAATGGTGCATCTCTACAAAGAGCACGAGCTTTGTTCAGTTCCTAAAGAAGAACTTGTCCTGACCCTTACGAGCTCGGGCACTGGTGGACAAAAGTCCCAACAATTTCTGGATCAAAAAAGCTTAGATAACGTAAAAAAACTCGCTCTCAAAATTCATCAAAGCCTTGGGATGGCCTCGGAGGAAAAATATAATTATCTTTGCTTTACCTACGATCCTGCTGTTGCAAATGATTTAGGAACAGCCTTCACCGATGAGCTTTTGACTAATTTCACAGGTAAGGCGGAGGTCTATTACGCCATTCAGTGGAATGAAGAAAAAAAAGACTTTGTTCTTAACGAAGAGGGAGTGGTTGAAACTCTTAAACGCTTCGCCTCTTCAGATATCCCAACTCGTATTCTAGGTTTTCCGGCCCTTCTTTTTGAAGTGATCGAGAAAAATAATCTCTACCTGAATCTCGGACCAAAGTCCTGGCTTCAAACTGGTGGTGGATGGAAAGGTAAGGCCGATAAAGAAATACCCAAAGCTGAGTTCCGAAAATTTATTGAGACACGCCTTGGAATTCCGCAGTCTCAGCAGAGAGATCTTTTTGGAATGGTTGAGCATGGTATTCCCTATGTTGATTGTGAAAAAGGCCATCTCCATATTCCTAATTATGCCCGCGTCTTTGTCCGTTCACCTAGAGACCTTACTCTTTTGAAAAAAGGGGAGCGGGGTCTTTTGCATTTTCTCTGTTCTTACAATACAAGCTATCCCGCTCCAAGTTTACTCACGACTGACTACGGACATGTTGAGACGTGCACTTGTGGAAAAGGTGAGATTTTAATTTTAGAAGGCCGCGCTGGTGTGAACAAACACAAGGGTTGTGCTTTGAAGGCCCTTGAACTCGTGGAGAAAACCTAATGTACTGGTTTAATCGCACGACCGAAAACTTTTTAGTTGATGAAGCTTGGCATGGGCTATCTTCCTTGAAGTTAAATTTAGCGCGAACTCCGCTCGAAGAGATTGTGGATCTTCTGGATGGATTTGGTAGAAGCTTTCAGCCCGATTCTTTTGCCGTTGACCGCTTGATTAAAGAGACTGGGTTCTCAAAAGCTGAAGTCGAGATGACTCTTGGACTTTTGCCGAGCCTTCTTTCCCGCGAGGCCCTCTTGAAGCGGGTTCGGAGTGAGTTTGGAAACGAGACGGTTTTAGATCGATTCACGAAAATAAAAAACTTCCAGGGCGAGGTGAAAGCAAGTCCCGCAGGAATTCTTCTCCATATCACCGCGGGAAACGTTTTCTTAAGCAGCATCGATTCATTGATCACTGGATTTTTGACTAAGAATTTATCTATCCTTAAAGTTAGCTCGCAAAATACTTTTTTCCCTGAGTACTTCGCAAAATCACTGGCAGCATTTGATTCAAAGTCGATCCTCTCCGACAAATTTGCCATTCTTCACTGGAAGGGTGGAGATAAGCCAGTTGAAAGTTTCATCAAGAAAAAAGTGAATATGATCATCGCATGGGGTGGTGAAGAGGTTATGGAGAGCTATCGCCAGAATCTTCCACCCGGAGTGAAGTTCCTGGACTTTGGTCCAAAGATTTCAATTCAGGTTGTCAGTATCAAGGGTCTTCAGAATAAAAACATTCAGATCGTCGCTGATAAAATTGTCGCCGATATTATTCCATGGGATCAAGCGGCTTGCTCCTCACCTCAGAATCTTTATCTCGAGGAGGGAATTGATTCTAAATTATTGATGAAAGCACTTAGCAAGAGCTTTGAAGCCGCTAAGACACGTGGAGATATTTCTGAAGATGAGGCGACTGAGATCTTAAAAGAATACTACCGTGGTCTCTATTCTGAATTGATGGAAGATGGAGAAGTCATCCTTGGCCCAAATTATCTTTTGCATCTAGAGAAAAATTCATTTCTTCGTCCGTCTTCTCTGAATCGATCTCTCATCATAAAGACATTTAAAACTTCGCAAGATCTCTATGAGCATCTGGAACCATTTTCGTATTATCTGCAGTCATGTTCATATCTTGTGTCGGCAGAAGAAAAAAATGAGTATCTCGAAATTCTCGCACTCACAGGTATCAAGCGCTTTGCACCCTTGGGAACAATCACTTGGGGAATGGATGGTGCTCCCCATGATGGACGATTTGTTCTGCGTGAGCTTGTGCACTTCATTGGTGATGAAAAGCGCGCAGTAAATTATGGCGAGGAAATCATCCAAGTCGAGAACTCGGCAACACTTAAAATGTTTTTTGATCAGTCGATCCATCCGGAAGGTTATATTTTCTCTTCAGGCGGAACAACAGGTGAGCCTAAGTATGTTCATTTTAGTTACGAGGAATTTGATGCTACGACGGATCTTTTGGCCGAAAATCTTCGCGCTCAAGGAATAGTTCGTGGCATGACGGTCGCCAATCTCTTTGTCGCAGGAAATCTATGGTCCTCATTTATGGCAATGGAAAAGGCACTGGAAAAAATTGGTGCGATTCAACTTCCGATTGGTGGCCTCTGTGCTCAGGAAAATATTCTTCAATACCTAAAGAAATTTAAACCCCATGTTGTGATGGGTATACCTTCTCTCCTCGTTTCCCTGGCCGAGTTCGCTGAATCTCGCCATGAAAAACTAGTTGTTGAAACTGTTTTTTACGCGGGTGAGGCGCTATCCACGATGAGACAAAATTATATTGAGAAAGTTTGGAAAACAAAAACCTTTGGTTCAGCTGGCTACGCATCCGTTGATGCTGGAGTGATTGGATACCAATGTCGCGAATGCGGCCCCGGTGAGCACCATGTTTTCACGGATCTGATTGATCTCAAAATTGTCGAAGAAGAAGCGGTTGTGACTTCACTTCTTCGCTCGACCATGCCTGTGAAAAACTATCGAACGGGTGATAAGATTGAATGGATTCCTGATTGCAAGTGTGGCCGCTCAGATCGCAGGTTTAAACTCTTGGGTAGAATCGATAACGTCATCCAGGTCTGGTCTTGTAGAATTCTTTTGAGTGACATTGAAGCTGCGTTTAAAGAGATTGCTCCCAAGGTCCGCACGTTTCAAGTGGTCTTAAGTGACCTACGGGAACACAATCTTCCTAAAGAGAGAATGACTATTCTCTATGAAGGTGAAGGGATTATTGCCATTGATCTTTTAGAGGTGATCTATGATCTCTCAAGAGATCTTAGAGACACAATTACTTATGGAGAGTTTTTGGAAGATGTCGTCGTGGAGCAAAGAGAATTAGGTGGGATCGAGCGCAATGCTCGCACGGGTAAAATTAGTCTCGTCAAAGATCTTAGGAAATAATCTACGAATTCCACAAATCAAGAAGTGCTAGCGGCAATGGAGTTTTTTCCCAATAAAGCGAATGCCTCATTCGTAACTTCTCATTAAGCGCATCATCACTCGTCTCATGATCATGCTTTTTCAAAAGCTCAATGTCTGAAAAACAATTTTCATCTGCTTTCAAACTCTCGTGATGAGAATTAAACGCGAGACATCCATAGGGCTTTACTTCGCGCGGAAGGGGACACCCAAGCTCACCGTGATTAAAAAAAGGACAAGTATAGGTTCTACGTAAATAACTTTTTCTTCCATTTCCTGCCGGATGATCCAGACGGTATTTTGAGACGGTTTCATTCATCTTGTTTTTGAGTTCGTCGTTCAAAAGATTCTCGGCCCGCAAATAATCCATCAGCTCCACCGCTTCAATCGGTGTCACCATCATGGAATTGGCCTCATAGGTACAACAATTTCCCTGACAACCGCGACAAGATTTGCCCGCACTTTCGAGTGAGTTCATCTCATCAATCAGGATTTGTCGGCGCTCTTTTGGGGTCATGAGGGATATATAAGACAAGATTTCGTCTATGCAAAGCATTAAATGACAGATTAAGGGCCTTTCAGATTTACTAAAACCCTCGATTTTAGTACAAAATCTTATACATTTTTTATTCAACGTTTTTAGGAGATCAGCATGATGGAATCTTGGTTGATGTGGATCAAAACGCCTATTATTTTCGGTGTTTTGGGTCTCGTGATCGCAACGTATTTCTACTTCCGTATTTTGAGCCTTGCAAAAGGTAACGAGACTATGGAGCGTATCGGTGGGTACATCCGCGCTGGTTCAATGGCCTTCTTATTCCGTCAGTACAAAGTACTCGCAGTTTACGGAGTTGTTGTTGCTGCCCTGATCGGTTACGGACTCGGTGGACTTGCTGCTGGATCATTCCTTCTCGGAGCAATTCTTTCTCTCCTCGCTGGATTCATCGGGATGAAAGCCGCGACTTACGCCAACGTTAAAACAACTCAAGCTGCTCGCGAAGGTTCAAAAGCAAATGCTCTTCTCACCGCCCTAGATGGTGGTGCGGTAATGGGTCTTTCAGTTGCTGGACTCGGAGCTATCGGACTCGGAGTTCTCTACATCGTGTTTGAAGCAAGCGGAGATAAAATTCTTTCAACTGTTCTTCACTCATTTGCTGTTGGTGCTTCTTCAATTGCACTTTTCGCTCGTATTGGTGGCGGTATTTATACTAAAGCTGCAGATGTGGGATCCGACATTGCTGGTAAAGTGATTGAGAATATTCCTGAAGATGATCCTCGTAACCCAGGTGTTATCGCAGATAACGTCGGTGATAACGTAGGGGATGTTGCAGGAATGGGCGCAGATATTTATGAATCTATGGTCGCAGCGATCGTTGCGGCGATGGCGATTGCCATCACTTCTTCAGAGCTTCCAATCCTCACAACAGCGATGGACAACAAAATTGTTGCTGTTGGATTGCCCCTTGTTCTTTCAGCGGTTGGACTCTTTGTTTCAATTATCTGTATCTTCATTGCTCGAATGTTGAAGAACATGGAGCCAGCAAAAGTTCTTCGCGGAGCTTTGATCCTTCCGCCTATCGCTCTTGCCATTGCTTCTTACGTGATCATGAACCAGCTTCAGATCACTCAATCTGTGACAGCGATTCTCACGATCGGTGCGCTCGGTGGAACAATCATTGGCTTAGTTACTGATTACTACACATCTTCAACTCCGGTTGCTCGTATTGCTGAATCAGCAAGAACGGGTGCTGGTACAAACGTGATTCAAGGTCTCGCTGTAGGAATGGAATCTGTGGCGATCCCGATGATCGTGGTTGCTGTCGTTGCTTACCTTTCTAATAAGTATCTTGGTCTTTACGGAATTGCTCTTTCAGCAGTCGGAATGCTCGGAGGTACTGCAGTTGTTATGACTGTGGATGCTTACGGCCCTATCTCAGACAACGCTGGTGGGATTTCTGAAATGTCAGCATTGGGTCCTGAAGTTCGTGCCATTACAGATGAACTTGATATGGTCGGAAATACAACAGCAGCGATTGGTAAAGGATATGCGATTGGTTCTGCGATTCTGACCGTGCTTGCACTCTTCTCTGCTTACAACATCGAGATCAACCACGTTCGATCTCTCTCTGGTCTCGGAGCAGTTGAGCTCGTTCTCACTGATCCAAAGATCTTGATTGGTATTCTTCTTGGTTCAATTCTTCCCTTCCTTGTTGGTTCAACAACCATGCTTGCTGTTGGTAAAGCTGCCGGAGCCATCGTTGTAGAAATCGGTCGTCAGTTCAGAGAGATTCCAGGTCTGATGGAACTAAAAGCTGAACCAGAGCCGACAAAAATCGTAGACATCGCGACAACTGCAGCGATGAAAGAGATGATTCTTCCAGGTTGCTTAGCTATCTTTGCTCCTGTTCTTGTTGGATTCTTCATGGGTCCAGCTTCTCTTGCTGGTCTACTTGCTGGATCACTTGCTGTTGGTGCGACGATGTCTCTTTTCATGGCAAACGCTGGTGGAGCGTGGGATAACGCTAAAAAATACATCGAGAAAGGAAAACTCGCTGGAGAGAAAAAAGGGACTGATACTCACAAAGCTGCTGTCGTTGGTGACATGGTTGGAGATCCGTTCAAAGATACATCTGGTCCAGGGATTGCGATTCTTATCAAGGTGATGTCGGTTGTATCTCTCTTAATTGCTCCGCTTATCGCTCTTCTTTAATTTTCGATTTCAAAGGGCCCACTTCGGTGGGCCCTTTTTTTTTGCTCAAGTATTCTGAAAAGTATCCGACAAGTCTTCTCAATAGGAGCATCACCATGAAATCACTACTTTTCGGCGCCCTCTTTTTTGTGTCTATCCATTATGGATGGGCAGCGGCTGCGGTGAACTAAAATGAAACCACTTATCTTTGGTGCCCTCGCATTTCTTTCAATTCATTATGGCTGGGCAGATGCTCTTCCTCCTCAGGATGTTAATGCCATTCGATCTGTCTTGAATGCTTCAGGTCCGGCACTCTCTCAAGCAGGAACTGTTGCATGCAATACATGTGAATCAGATAAACCTGCATGTGCAGTTTATACGCCTTCTCAAGCCTATGCTGATGTCTTAAGCGAACCACTAAAATTTGTAGGTCGTCAGGCCATACCAGGGCAGCAAAATCTTTCGTGCATTTACAAAAACAGCAAAGTTTTTGTTGTTCATGAAGGTTGCCGTCCAACTCCAGCACAAACTCTTTCGGTCTTTTTTGGTACGATTATCTCTCGCAACGGTGGACGAGTCACAACTTACATAGAGGCTTCACAGAGAACCTACACACTTGCGGATGCAAATCCTACATCAGGATCTGAATGGAAAGTTGAATCCAAGAGTACTCCTCCATTTTCCGGTGAGAGCTGGGGGGAAGTATTTGCTGCCTACGACAAAGGAGCGAATGATTTTTCTTCTCCTATTTGTTACAAAACTCCTAGATCAGAATCAACAACTTGCCGAAATAATGCCTGTGATCCTTCAAATGACATTGAAAAAACATGGAACGATCCTATGAGTGGTGACTTTAAAAAAGTACACGATGCAATTATCAATGCTTCACGGAAGTAACAAAGTCAGTTTAGTGATCCTTGCCGTTTTGGTTTTCCTTTCGAATCAAAATGTTCAGGCAGATGCACTCCCCACTGAGCTTATTCAAGAAGTCCCCAAACAATTGATCAACGTTCAAGCTGCAGTTTCTAATGTCGGTCTTCCACCTACATGTCAGGAGCCAGTTCCATTTCAAAAAATTACATCATTTGATTCATCGGTTTGTCTTGCTGGAGTCAACCATGAAAACTACAAAGAATATCTTGTTTGCCCAAGTGGGGGAGCTCAGGCCGGAGCATTTCTCTACTACCAAATAGACAGTGGGAAAAATAATAAATACGTTAACGATACATCCGGTTACGGAAAACTCTCTCGGAGCATTTTTTTTAATAGCTTCGATCGCTCACTCAACGGAACATTCCTTACGATTCAAGACTCGGATAAGAGTCAACGTGCCGCCACTCAAATGGGCACAGATATGTTTCTTCTTCCTCGAATCACTTCTCCATCAGTTCTGATTGTGGGAGATGAAATTCATATGATGCTCCCTACTGGTGAGGAGGTTGTGTTTGATGCGGCCACGAGAGAAATTAAAAGAGGGGCCTTGAGAGAAGGTCCATTCCAGGTAATGGCCCCATCAACAGTCGAATATAGTGGAACAGGAATTAGTATTCGTATGGATCTTAGAACCTATGATGACCCAAGAAGAAAATCCATTAATGCAGTTATTAAACAGGGTACTAAGACTTGCACTGTGCCTAGATCAAAGCTCTTTAGTGATGAAGGAATCCCAACCTCGAGTTCAGATCTTGAATTTGTTGCTGTTATCAACCGCAGTTGCCCTGGTAAAGTATTCGATCTTTAGCCCCCGAAAAGAGCTTCAAACTGAATGTAGACGGAAGGATTTCTTCTGAAAGAATAAATCTTAGGAAAACTTAGTCCTGTACCCAGGTCCATGAACACAAACTGATGGTAGATATTTTTTCTATATCCAACATTGGCCCCGTGTCCTGAAAGATAATAGGACCCACCGTCTATCACGGCACTTACCCCGTAATTATAAAACATCGCTGCATCGTCATCAAGGCGCTGGTAAAGTGCTGGACCATGACTTGTGGTAAAAGTTTTATGACTAATGCTCCAATCCACTAAATGTCCAAAACGAAAAAGCCAATTACTATTTATTGTCTGATCGCTTTGAAGTGTTGTGGTCTGACGAAAACCTTCGAGATAAGTCACCCATGTGGCCTCTTGAACAAAACGATGGATGATCGTTCCGGTCTTGGCACTTTTTCTTAAACGAGAGCGAAGTGTTATACTTGGATGAATAGAAACACTCGTTGATACATCACTTCGAAACAGCCAGCTCGTGTCGAGTTGAGTTGCGCTCACATAGCTTTGTTCTCGGGCCTTTTTCTCATCAGGAGTCTCCCCTTTTTTAGGCTTGCGACTAGAAACCATGTCCTTGAATTTTTTCTCAAGGCTCGGAAGTCGTAAGTTAAAGCGGAATTGGGTTTGATTTCGAAGCTTCTGGCGCTCTTCTAAAGTAAATGTTTTCCGGACACGAATTTTACTTCGTCCTAGCTCATCATCTGCTCTTTCAGTGGCAAAGAAAGAATCGAAATCGTTGGCGATGAAGTTTGCCTGACCCCCTAGAATGTCCTGGACGGTATCCAGAATCGGGATGTTGTGTTCAGAAATCTCCTCCGCAGGGGAAGAATGAGCAAGAAAAGGAATAAAAAGTGCAATCATGAGCAGATAGATCATCTTCCCCATTGTATCTGAATATCCTTATGTGCCAATTTATCGTGGCATTTTCTTTTTAGTTCTCATATAGGGCAAATATCCAAGTCAGGAATTTCAGGGGAAATTGAAAAAATACTCACAAATATGCTAGGGCAGGACGATAAGATATAGCGTTCTTATAAGTCATAGGAGTTAGTGTGAAACAGAATAAAAAAATAAACTATGTCATCTTGGGTATTGTAGGATTGATGGCAGGTACATTTTCATATCACATGAAAAATAAGTGGGCGAACCAGGCCCATAAAAGCAATATCAAAGCCTCGACAGACGAAGCTCTTCTGGCACTCATCAAAAACGACCTAGATGGGTTTCGAGATTATTTAGCTCGAAGTGGAAGCATGGATGCACAACTTCCAGAAATCGATGGAAATAAATTTACTGTTGCACAAGGTATGGCCTATTTTGATCGTCCTGATTTTGTAAAATATCTCCAGGAATCAAAAATATCTTTTGTTAAGCAAGAACCTCATTCAGAATTCGATTTACTCTCACTGGCGATTCCTCGACATAATCCAGAGTTCTTTAAACTTTTGAAAAGCGAAAATGCTTCTTATGATAATACCTACGGCGACAAGAAGTGGACCCTGCTTCACATGGCCGCAGCGACTTGTTCGCACAAGCTCATGCCTTACCTTGACGTGAAAGGAAAAATTTCCTGGAATACAAAAGCAAAAGATGGGTCAACTCCGCTGACTCTTGCAGCAGAAAACGAGTGCCTTACTGTACTTAGTTACTGGAAAGAAAATGGAGCGGACTTCAAAGCAAAAGATGGTAGGGGCATGACGGCTCTATCTATCCTTGGAACTAAGAAAAATGCTGCAACTGTGGCCTTCAGAGAATCATTCATAACAAGAAAAATCGCTTCGGTGGTTGTCGTTCAGGCAGCTCCCCCGAAAGAAGTTAGTTTTTATCGTAAACGCGTAATCCCTAAGGATCAAAGAATTGATCATTCAGCTTTAATAGAGCCAGAGGACCGTCCTCTTGAGGCCACTGAAACAGCTGAGCATTCAGAATTCGCAGACTAGCCAGCAATCCCTCTTGCGCAAAATTCATTTACCCTTAAAATGAAATCTGTAGGAGGAATGACATGGAAGTTATTCGCAGAACAAACGCTGAAATAGAAAGAAACCTCGGGGCCGTTGCTTACTTCGTTCGTAAGAAGCGCAAAGAGAGTGGTTTGACTCAGGAAGAACTCTCTAAATCTTCCGGAGTAGGTCTCGCATTTTTGAAACGGTTAGAAGGTGGAGACGAAAATTTACACCTCGCTAAAGTCCTTCAAGTCCTTCGTCATCTCAATGCCGATCTTTTCCCTAAAGAATATCAGTAAGGTCGGATACTCCTTCATTGGCCTCTTTTAAGGCCAGGACTTATCATATCTCTGAAGGAGTATTTATGAAACTTTTCCTATCCCTCACTCTCTTATCTTTTTTTCTCAGCTGCTCATCCAAGCCTAAGCTCTACCCAAATGATAAATTCAAAATAGCAGGGAAGACCCAGGCCGATAAAGATATAAATAAATGTATCGCCGAAGCAGATGATTACTTAGAAAGCTCGAAGGGAAAACAAGTCGCAAAAGGGGCAGGGACTGGTGCTGCGATAGGTGCTGCGATCGGGGCAGTCGGTGGTCTCTTTACTGGAAATTTCGGGAGCGGTCTCATTCGCGGAGGTGCCGCAGGCGCCGCTGGGGGAGCCGCCTATGGAGGAATGTCTCCGGATCAAATCAAGCACCAGTACGTCAATCAATGCCTCTCAGAAAAAGGCTATCAAGTATTGGGTTGGGACTAAAACCTACTTTGATTTACCAGCTTTAATGTAGAATGCAATTTCATCTTTTTTGATTTTCTCTCCATCTAAGAGTTCGAGTACATATTTGCCATTCTTTTCTGGAAAGAAGCCTTCATGTAAATCTTTTTGAGACATTTCCTTTCCGTTTAAGCGCCAGGAAATTTTCTCACCACTTCCCACAAAAATGATCCGTTGATTTGCTTTAGGAATCTCTGGATCAAATGCAAACTGTGCCCCTTGTTGTGGAAAGATTATTTTTGCAACTTTCTCATTCTCAACGAGTTTAATTTCTTTCTTTGGTTCAGTTCCTGGAAGATAAAAATCTCCCTTTATCTCAACTAAGGTCTCTGGTTTTTGTGGGGGAAGACTTGGTTTTTTTCTGTGAAGATAGGATACCAAATGTGAGAATACAGGTGCTGCACCCGAGATTCCTGTGACGTTCCACATAGGAGACCCTGAGCTATTTCCTGCCCAGACCCCTATAACATAATCACTCGTATAACCCACGCACCAATTATCTCTCATATCTTTACTAGTACCAGTTTTAACAACACTCCAAGCATCAGTAGAAAGAGTGCTCTGAATCCCAAAGGTCAGGTAGCGATTATTTTTTTCAGAAAGAATCTGACCGATAATAAAGCTCACTTCAGGAGAAAATTCCCGGATAGTCTTTTGATTTTGATTCTCATCTGGAGTTGTGATCGGTTCTTTGAATTCTCCACCTTGGGCCAAGGCAAGGTAGCTTCGGGTCAGATCCCAAAGTGTAACATCCACGGCCCCTAAGGCCATGGAGTGACCATAGTTCTCAACGGGAGCGAGATTTCTAAATTCGAGTTCATCAAGAAGATTATAAAATCTCTCAGGTCCAAGGTAATCAATGACTCTTACTGCCGGTATATTAAGCGATGAACCCAGAGCGACTTTTGCTGGAACATCTAAAAAAGTGAAGCCCTTCTGATAATTTTCGGGCTGGTAGGTGAGACCTTCTCTGGTGACCGTGAAAGGCTCGTCCCGTAAAGGAGTCGTCATAGTCATCAGTCTCTTCTGAATCGCACTCGCATACAATAATGGTTTTAGAGTAGAGCCTGCTTGTCTCAATGATTGAATGTGATCTACAAGAGGGGACTTTGAGAGGTCTCCCGAGCTTCCGACATAGGCCAGGACTTTACCTGTCTTTCTCTCGACTATTAAGACTGCACCATCTTGAACATTCCTGGTTTTTAAAAGTTTTAAGTGGGAGCGAAGAATCTTATTCGCTTCAAGTTGTAAATCTATCAATAGAGTCGATTGAATCTTTTCTCCGGGAAGGTTTTTAAGTCTTTGGGCCAGATGAACGGCGAGAGTTTCTGCGAGAAATATTTTGGGAGCTTCAAAAGAAGATCGATCAAGAGTGATTTTCATTTCCTGGCAAGTAGAGTCTGAATCTATTTTTTTTAAATACCGACAGGCCCGTTCATAAGTTTTTTGCTTGCTTTGATTCGGCGAAGGAATGAGAGCATAGAGAATCACGCGTTCAGACGTATTGAGTCCACGTGGGTCTTTTTGAAAGAGTGAAAAGCTCGCAGCACGAATACCCTGCGCTTCACCTTTAAAGCTTACTAAATTTATCCACGCCTCGAGGATTTCTTCTTTGGACCAGGAGTTTTCAAGAGTGATCGCCGAAAAAATTTGCCCCAGCTTTGAAAGTATTCCTCTTCTTCCACTCTGAGAATTTATCATCCCTACTAACTGCATGGAGATTGTACTCGCCCCCCGTTTCGGATATTCCTTCAGAGAATTAAGGATCGCAAAGATATCCACACCGGGGTGAGAATAAAAACGTTGGTCTTCTAGGCGAACAAGTTCTTTTATTAAATCTGGTGAAAGTTCTTCGAGTTTAGTCCACGCCCGGCGATGTCGTTTAAAATCTATCCGCGTCTCATGCAGAAGCTCCCCCTTGGTGTCGAGGATTTCCTTAAACGAGGACGGATGAGTTTTTTTTACCTGCTCAAAGCTTGGCCTTGAGCAGGAATAGAGAATCATGAATAAGGTAGTAAATATGAGTTTCATTTACTATTCAACTTTCATTTTCCAGAAAGGTGCTTCTCCGAAGAGGTCCGGGCTATACATGGCCTCCATTCTTGCTCCAGGAACTTCAAATGATCCAACTTGGTTAAGTCTGAAGCTGACCGTAATTTCATACGACCCTTTCTGAATGAAATTAAAATATCCTCTCCATTTACTCTCAGTTCTTTCTTCGTAATTGAGATAAAGATTTGTTTGAGAATCAATGACCGTCACTCCACTAGGTAATGATAAAGTAATGGCACCCATGGGAAGATCATTCTTAACAATGACCAAAATTTTCGCTTGAACCCGGTCCTGCACCTGAAAGTTTGAATGAGGTTCAAGATTTTGCAGGTTGAATTTAAGCTCAATTCCTTGGGACACAGAGGCATCTTTCTTAGGATAAGTGAGAGTCCTGATATCGGCCCAGGGAGTTCCAGCTCCGTCGTGTTTTAAGATCTGATCTTTACTCGATTTTTCTTTATTAAGAAACAGAGAAGCCGCAGAGTTGTTCTTCCAAGCGGAAGAGACATCTGCAACTTTTGTTGTTCCAGTTACGGGAACTTTCGACTCCCACCTTTTTTGCAATAAATAGGCATAAGTGTTCGCTGTCGTCCCACCAAAATGACCATCTTGCCGAAGTGATAGATAGCCACGAATAAATTTCCCTTCGTTGGCAGCAAAAAAGGTGTCTAAGTCACCCTTGAGTCCCATGGTTTTTTGTAATAAAAGAAAGCGTCCATAGAGAGTCGAGTTCAGAGAATACAGGAAGTAGAAAGGAGATTTTTCTTCTCCTGGCAGAGTCACCATTGAACCATCGATTTTTAGTTTCGACTGGATCATGTCGTGAGCGGCGGAAGATTTATCACTCGGATAAAAAAGAACCCATTTATCCATCAAAGTCATGAGGTCGTCTTCGGCCCGTGGTGAGGAGATTTCCTTGAGCCAGGCGTCCTGAAATGACTTCGACTTTCTGATCTTTAAAGTGACCATAGCCTTGGTTCTTAGATTTTTATAATCTCTCTTTTCCCATTCATTCAGGTCCGTGATGTAACCAGAGGCCAGTTGAGTGAGAGCTCCTTCGATTTTTGCATCTTGCAAGGTCGGAGTCTGATTCCAGTAAGTCACTTCCATGAAGTGAGTCGTCAGAAGAAATGATCCCTTTTCTTCTTCGACGGGATAATACTTCAGAAATCCTCTACTATCGACGTAGCTTGAGAGATCTCGGTTCAACTTATTCCAAAGAGTCTTGTCCTCGAGGATAGTGGCACGGGCGAGCTTTTGTTCAAGGCAGTTGTATTGATAAGACTTCATGAAATCTTGGAGTGACTGGAGGCTTGGAGTGAGTTTTGAGCTCAGGATGATCTCTGTTCCAAAAAGATTGGGATTTGAAGTGAGGGCCTTGAGTTCAACAGGTTCTTTAAGTTCTTTTAGATCCGAGAATTCTACTCTAGGCTTTTCCAGTGCCGATACTTTTTGCATCGTCTTAATCGCATCAATTTTCTTTTTTCCGTCGTAGAGATTCAAGAGCCAGGTGGCAGACTTTTCAACTGCAAAGGGAGTTGCCGCAAAAGTAAAGACATGAGACTCAGTCGATTTAATGATGAACTTTTCTTCCTTTACCTGTTTACCATCTAAGAAAAGTTCGGCACGAAGGTCTTTGTCAGATGAACTGATGTTTTTAAGTGTATAGCTCGCATTAAACTGATCTCCTGTTCTGATTTCAGGTGAAGTCCCAATAAAGGACATAATATCCTGAGAAGATATAATCCTCGTGTTAGAGTTTCCGAATTTCTCCTGAGAGTAAGCGAGCCCATAAATTTTAAAACTCGTGAGTGAATCATTGAGTTTGAAAGTAACGAGGGCCTCTCCATTTTTATCAAGTGCAAGTCTTGGGTTCCAATAAATGAGAGTGTCGAAGAGTTCTCTCGGTTTGAGGTCTTTTCCTCCACCACCCCCATGGGCACGGGCCTTCAATCCAAAATGTCTTTTTCCGATGACGTGAGTTTGAGCGGTGGCCGTTAAAACTCCATGGGTGTAAGAGGTGATCAGCGAAGAAGCTGCATCAAATGAGTTTTGACCATTCAAAAGCAAAAGACCTTCATCGAACACGGAAAGAGCGACTTGAGTTGAACCCAAGGGAGAGCCATCCATCGTCGCAACTTTAACTTTCACCTTCACCGTATCTCGAACTTGAAACTTTTCTTTTTCTGGAGTCAGAACAATCTTGAGATTATTATCGTTCCGATCAACGCGAATTTCTTTTAGGCCTATCTTGTAAGAAGGCTTAGCAAGATCCACAAGTCCCGTCGCTGTAGGCTCGCCAATTCTTCCTCGAACGGCTAAGGCCGATAAATAGAAGTTTGGAAAATCATTCTTCTCGATCGGAACTGTGATAAAGGGATTCGTGCGGTCATAGGGCATGAGATAGGTATCCTTAATACCTGACCGCTCCTTCGTTACAAGAACTGTCGCCTTCTCAAAAGGAAGTTTCATCTCAATTTTAGCAGTCTCACCGGGATGATAAATTGGTTGATCAGGAATCAGATCAGCTCGGTCATTGTATGCTACTGGAGTCCATTCATAATCATTTCCATAGACGTAGCTATTGATGGAGCCAACAACTTTATCTTTTGTCTCAAGAACTAAGGTGTAAGTTCCCGCCTTATCCATTTTAAAAGAACAGTTTGCTTCGCCATTACGGTCTGTGGTCCCCTTGCAAACCTCACCGATATTTTCGGTGCGGTTAGAGGAATCATAAGTATAAAATCCACCGATGATTTTCTTTCGAGTTGAGGTGTAAACTTCATGATAAAGAGATCCCGTAAATCCAATGTTTTTGAGAGCCACTTTTTTCTGATTGATGATCACCACTTTATAATTAGCTTCCTTACCCGCATAAATTTGCGCCGGAGGTTTGATGCCAATCAGCTTATCGAAGGGATAGATCGTGGTATGGGTTGAGTTTGTTTCAAAGACTCCGTTCGGATCGAGATACTCAATCTCGCTATTCAAATGATAAACACGGTTTGCTAATTTTAGGTCCTTGATCTCGAAACTAAAATCACCACTTTTATCGGTACGAGTGACTTTCTTCTCGAGAATGATTTCATTGGCCTCCTGGTTTTTTTCCGCTCCTGAGAAATTGAAACTATACTCAGAAAATTCCTGAATCTGAGTGCCAAATAACGGAGAGAGTTGTCCCCGCAAAGTCACCGCAGTAAAGCTCGAGTTTCCGCCAGCGAGATATTCTAGATGACCTAAGAGCTGAATCTTCTCATCACGGACAAAGGATTCTTTTCTATCTTTAAAGTGAACTTCTGATCGCATCAGAGGAACACGGAAATCTTTAACGATGAACTGACCGGCATCGAGAGCACCTTCCATTTCCCCTTTAGCATTCGTTAAGACGACGTAGAAATAACCCTGAGGAGCATTTTCAGGAACAATAAATTCGGTGACTCCACTGCCGAGATCTTTCCAGGCAACAGGAAGTAGCCATTCTTTCCCTGACTCATGATAAATTTTAATATGGGTGAATTGGTTCTTCTTCTGCGGATAGATAAGTCCATCATCACCCTGCGACCTCAAGAGATGAAGCATATGAACTTTTTCATTCATTTTATAGAGTGGTCTATCAAAAACAGTATGGGCCTTTTGAAAATCCGTTGAAGAGCTATAGTAGGGAAGACCAAATCTCCAGGGCTCAATTCCTTGGTTCCAGCTACTCATGGTAAAAGTGGCGTCGTCCTGCTTTGAGGCCACGACGAGAACTTTTCCGACGAGGTTAGGGAGTGAGCTTGAGCACTCTAGATTTTTCTTACCAACTTTTGACGTAAGAAAAATTCCTTTGCTATTGGTTATTCCTTTTTCGATCGGCTGGCCTGAGCAATCATAAAAAATTACTTGGGCACCTTCGACGACCTCCGCTCGGTCCAGGGTCGTTACCCACACCATGCTTTCGGTCTGGCCAATTTTTAGATGGGCGGAGAGATTAGTTACTAAGACAGCGGTTGAAATGAAAAAATTCGGTTGGTTTTGTAAAAGCGTGCCCGCGATTAAAGGGGAGCTTAGTTCAACGAGATGAAGTCCCTTTTGTTTGACCTCAAGGCCCAGCACTTCCGTTTCATTTTTACCAAGACTGTAATTTAGGATCTCGTCTTTCGTCAGGATGACCGAACCGGTAAAAATGGACTTTGCTCTCAGCTCCGTGTCCTCGTCATAACCCATGTCTTGTCGCTTATCGATGGTATCAAGCCACCTCGCAAAGATTTTTGGGTTATTAAGAGTTAGGACCGCAGTGGTTTTTTTGAGATTGATTTTCTTCTCGATGTTACGAACACTCACCGGAAGCATAGGAATCGCGTTCGATTCGAGGATACCAAATGATCCCGGAAATTTAGCGAGAGGTGGAAAGTTCGCCGTCTTGAATTTGAGTGGAAAATTCTTTTTGTTTGAAAGTTCTCGTTTATCCAAGTCTTCAAGACTTCCATCAAGAGTGAGAGAGTATTCCGTATTCGGCAGAAGGGTTGCCGCGAAGGTAATGAAACTCACACGCGCTTGATCGTTATCAGGTATTTTCCAGCTATTTTTACCTTGATGAAGGACAACTTTTTTCGCCATCCCTGGTGAAACTTCCGCACTGAAATTGACAGAGATTTTTGATAACGGCGAGCATGGAGCATCTGTCTTGCTTCTTTCGCAGGTCATTTTGAGATTAAAATCTTCTCTAATCTTTCCCTGAAAGCTATAGGCCGTTGTATATTTTTGAGGAATGGTTAATACAATTTTTTTATCAAAAGGAAATATCCTTCTCGGTTTTAAAACGACTTGAGTTGTTCCGCCAACATTGGCGTGGGCCAGGACTTCATTTTTAAGATCTCCTTTGACCGCATCGAGCTCTACTTTTTCTCTAACGCCTTCAACTTCGACATGAGCAATATCTGCTATCAAGTCTTCGTCTACTGGTCCATCAAAACCAAGTACAAAGCTCGTATCTTCCTGGAGACTGTTTGATTCATAAGGTAAAATGGAAATGACCGTTACCAGGGGAATCGTAAAATGATCTTCCTGTTTTTCAATTTCTAAATTGAGATTAGCAACACACTTAGAACCCGCCATGAAATTTTTTGCAGGCACGAGCTTCAAAGTCTGAGCATTCACCCAATAAACGCTCGATGGCTTCTCTAAAGGTTCCCCGTCACATTTCAAGATAACCTGACTCACATCTTTTTTTCCCCATCCGGTGACTGCCTTTGGGAAATTCCAAGTCAACTCATGCGTTGCTGAGTGGCTTGTGAGTGGAAGAAAAATAGCGCGCGCCACTGTGAGAGTTGAGAACGCAAAAAGAATGAGTGCAAACATGGCCTTCATGAAGATCCTTATTAAAATTTGATAGCTTAATTTTAGGAGGGAGGCAGATCGTTAAAGAAGTTAATTTTAGTGAATTTCTCTCACAAAATATTTCTTTATTCCGAGAAAATGCGAGCGGTGGATGCGTAGAGCGTCTGAGCATTCCTGAATGTATTCAAGTTCTGCGTTAGAGATGATGCCGTCACTCCTGGCGATGAAAAATAATACCCATAGGAGAAAGTGGCGAATTGAAGGCCGCTGATGGAAGTGACTAATTTTGGGAAGATACATCTCGTTGAGTGACTTATTCATCATGTGACTTTTTTCACTCAGCCCAAGCCGGGCACAGAGACGGACAAAGAAATCGATCTCCGCATCCGTCGTTTCATAATCAATCCCTAAAAGAGAGCCGATAGTTTTTAGGATTTCGGTCTTAACATCATTTTTTTGTTTTTCAGAAAAATGGATTGTTAGAATTTCGAACACGGGCGTATCGAGAACTTTGTCTGGGTATTCTTCTAATTGGGCCCGAATGACGGGGTCGAAAAAGAGAAAATCAACATCTCCTTTATGAAAGAAAAATTCGAGATGAGTGAGTTTTTCTTTTTGCTCCAGATCTTCAACCAGTCGTTTGCCCTGGATAAGATCGTCGAGACTAACGTGATACAGCTTAGCGAACTTCACCGCGATATCCACTGGAAGTTTTAGTCGTTCACTTTCAAAATCTCTAACCGATAATGATCTCAAGTTCAAATGAGCTTCGACTTCTTTCTGGGTTAGGCCTGAATTTTGTCTAGCTCTACGAAGATTTTCACCAATTATGCTCATGTACACCAGTGTATATTTAAAAATCAAAAATAACTGGTCCGATTATACAATTCCATAAAGAATTAATAGATTCAATATGTTGAGGTGGGTATAAATTTTATTTAGGAAGGTTTATAAAGCAAGATTCATAAAGAGCCTCGCTTCCGCGAGGCTCTTTAATCTTAATGGTTACATGTCTTCGCTTGAATTAAAGATGTGAGGTTCGAATCTTTATAAACGTTCATCATCAGAGTATCTTTTCGCAGGCCCATCGCATACGACGCTGTCATCTTTAAAGGCCAGTTGATGAAATTCCCAGAATTGCTGTCGATGGCAGTAAAGAAATTATGATCCTCACCACGAACGTTATTGAAGACTCCGCCAATGTAAGTCACACCCTCAAACTCAATGATGTTGGCAGACGCAACCCAAGCGGCCGTGAGATCCGCCTGCCACGAGGCCGGAAGATTTGTCTTCAAGTCGAACACCATTAAATTTTTCAAATCAGCTCCGAGCATTCCCGAGAACTGGCCTTCAAAATAGACTTTATCTTTTCCTAGAGAAATGGTTCTCATGTACTGGTTAGGGGCCGGGTATTCTTTTTTGGGCACGAGACACTTAAGAGCTGAAGTTTTGGTATCCATGTACCCAAACACGCACCAGTTCTTATCACCATAATTAAAATCTCCGGCGAGATAGAGTTTGTCACCTGAAACAGCCTGAGACACGATCGAGCCCATCACCGAGGAAATGCCTTCTTGTCTTTGAACATCGATCTTCACAACACCATTGGAATAATAAATTTTATCTGCAAAGTACCCTGAGGCATAAACATCATCACCAATTTTTACCAGACCTTCGGCCTTCGCTTGAAAATCATTGGTCAAGATTTGGTGGTAGGTGGAGGTCGTGAGATCATAGAGTGCAAGGCCCTTGATGGTTTGGCCATCGATGACCGAGAATTCCCCACCAACCCAAGAGTTGTCTCCATCTTTTGCAATGCTTGAGATGTTTCCGTTGGGCTCCATTTGAAGCCCAGTCGCAGAATTAAATGTGATGTTAAAATGCATGTTTCCGTCTGAGCTTAGAAGCTTTCCGCTTATCGTGATGCCGAGATCTGTCACGTGCATGAATTCGACTTGTCCGCTGAAAGGAAGGGGGAGCTTGGTCATCGCCCCGGTCGCAACTTCTATAACATTCACTTCCATGTTTTTTTGATACATGTCTAAGAGATAAAGTTTTCCTTGAAAGAGGCTCATGTGAGTTGCTCTTGTGCTCGTATTGATCGTTTGATTTGTTTTGAGGTCATAGAAGAAAAGATCAGCGCGGTTGATGTAGTAAATCTTATCCCCCACGACGAGAACTTTATTGATATCAGAAGAAAAATCAGAATGCGGAAAGTTCAGAGGAGTGACTTTAAAATCCTCACCTAAGATCGCAACCCCATGAGCTTCAGTATCTCCAATCTTGTTAAATCCACCGGCGATTACGAGGGCATCATTGTAAATCGCGATGTCCTTCATGGCATAAAAAATGTTTTCTTGTGCAAAAGAGGCGAGGAGTCTCTCGGATTTAAGATCGAAAATTTTAAGGCCGTTGAAAGAGCTCAAATAATAGAGACGGCCTTTGTGAATGAGCATTTCTTGGTGGTACTGAAGCTTACTCATCTCATACGACACTGGAAGCTGAACACCATTCTTATCGAAGTGCCTAAACCAGTCGTAGTCGGTGCTGGTTGTGTCGCCATATTTTCTGAGCAATCCGGAGACGTAAATTCCACCCTTACCATCCGGGAGGAGTTTATCTACTTTACCCTTAAACCGAGGAAAACTTTTATCGATTGAACCATCGGCATTCAGTTTAAGAATTGAACCGACGTCTTTAAAATTTCCCACCCGGTCAAATTCTCCCGCGATGATGAGTTGGTTTCCGACTTGGAGCACGTCGTTTACAACACCATTCATTCGCGGATTAGCAGGAAGGATGTTCATTCGTTGATCGAGGCCTGCTATATTCGTTCTGTCAGTTCCTGCGATCTTTGAGAAATTTCCTACAACCCAAGTTGTTTTGGTTTCTTCATCAAATTTAATTTTTTTTGCGACACCTTGAAGATCCATCGGTGTTCCGACGAAGGAAGTTTTACAGTTGAGTGGGATCTGGGCCTGAGCAAGAGATAAGAGCAGACTGACGATGAGAAAGTACATTGGTTCTCCTAAATTTGGGATGAACCTTACTAGCATGCTCGGTAGAAATAAAAAAGCCCCGCTTCCGCGAGGCTTTTTTATAAAAACTTGGTAGTCCCAAGGGGATTCGAACCCCTGTTACCGCCGTGAAAAGGCGGTGTCCTAGACCGGGCTAGACGATGAGACCAAATCATTTCAAGGAAAATTTCGTTTAAAGTGGTGATCTCGCTGTGACTCGAACACAGGACCCTCTCCTTAAAAGGGAGATGCTCTAACCAACTGAGCTACGAGACCACTTTCAAACGAAGGAGTACAAATTACGGATTTCTTAGAATTCTGTCAATTATAAATTCATCTAAAATGATCAGTTTTTTAGGCCCTAAAGTAAGATTTTTTACTCACTTATCATGGCAACATTAGCGTCAGTCACTCTGTAAGATTCTTCGTCGTAGGTATTGGCAAGAGAGTTTGGGCTTGGTGTAAAGGCAAGACGGACGACGAAGTAAAAGATGATAAATGTGCAAATTTTAAAAATAGTCATCTAAGTCCCGTCGAAAATTACGGGCAAACATCTGCCCCTACTAGAAGTATCGGGGCAGACTTGATTCAGGTGTAGAGGGAAAGTTTTACCTTTGCGTCTTAAAAGAAATCTTTGCGAAAGACAATTTGAGAACGATCAGGTCCGTAAGCATAGATCCCAACGGGAATTCCTAATTGCTCTTCTATGAAGCTGATATAGGTCGTGAGCTCAGCAGAAGGTTTCCCACCGCTAAAGTCATCGGTGAAAGGCTTAAAGTCTTTATAGAGTGGTTTAGCGTTGTAAAGATTAATGCCTGGATAGGCGCAATCAACAATTTTTCCGTTCACTTCATACGCGTAACAAATTTTGAGCTCAGAGATTTGGCTCAAAATATCTAATTTGGTTAGCGCGATGGAAGTCAGTTGAGAGCACTTCACTGAGTAGCGAAGAAGAGGGATATCAATCCAGCCGCAACGTCGTTTACGTCCAGTTGTTGCACCGAACTCATTTCCTTTTTCTTGGATCTGAGTACCCGTTTCGTCGAAAAGCTCGGTAGGAAAGGGGCCTTCGCCAACACGAGTCGTATAGGCCTTGGCAACACCGATGACTTCTTCGAGTTTTTTGCCCGGGCAACCAGCTCCAGTATAAATTCCAGAGGCCGCCGTCGAAGAGGAGGTCACGTAAGGATATGTTCCATAATCAATATCGAGGAGAATTCCCTGGGCACCTTCAAACAAGACGCGCTTTCCTTGTGAGAGTTTTTGGTCGATTAAACTGAACGTATCGACTACGTAATCTTTCAGAAGTTCACCATATTTATAAAGGCGCTCAACTTCTGAATCGATGGATGGAATTTCGATTTGATAAAGATGCTTAAAGAGGATCGCCTTTTCCGCGTATCCGTTTGAGAGTCTGCGCACGAGTGTGTCTTTATCCAGGAGGTCTTTGACTTTAATTCCACGGCGAGAAACCTTATCCTCATAAGCCGGGCCAATTCCCTTACCAGTTGTGCCGATTTTCTCCGGGCCTTGGGCTTCGCGGGCAGCATCTAAGAGCTTGTGGTAGCTCGTGATCACTGTTGCTGTAGAGGAGAGTTTTAAATTTTCCGGAGAGACATTGGTCACATTTTTAATTTTTGTAAGTTCAGCTAAAAAGTTTTCCGGTTCAAGCACTACCCCGTGTCCGATCACAGAGAGGCAGTGTGGATGAAGAACTCCGCTGGGGATCACGTGAAGAACAGTTTTTTGTCCGTTCACCCAGATTGTGTGTCCGGCGTTGTGTCCGCCCTGGTAGCGCACGACCATGTCGCACTTTTCGGCGAGAAGATCAGTGATTTTACCTTTTCCTTCGTCGCCCCATTGGGCACCGATGATCGCAAGCGTTTGCATGGACGGCCTCTCTCAGATGTAGAATTGAATGTAGGATTCAGCTCAACATATCCAAAATCAGCGTGAATTAAAATGAATTATGGGAGAAATAAAAACAGAGAGGCCGCGCTATAAATAAAAAGGGGAGAAGAATTTCTTCTTCTCCCCGGAAAGGCCATCCCCACGAGCTCTGGGAGGAAACTCGGGATCAGGCAATCGATCTAAGTTCTAGTCTGCTGTGCAGAGTGTCGAGGACATGTTGGAACTCACTCAAGGTTGGGAGGCTTCCGAAGTGAGTGTTCTCGTGCATGTTCATGCTAACAAAATCAAAAATTTCTACGGGCGTTGAGCGCTCTTCACCTTTCTTGAATGCTCTCCAGTTTGATTTGCCCGTTTTGCGGTAATTCTCAAACAGGTTCTCCACCATTTCCTGTTTTGACTTAACTCCGACGCTGACAACTTGTCCTGCTTCATCGATTTCCAAAAACCACACGCGGTAGTTGTTTTGGTTTTTTGGATGTTGCTTGGATTCCACGGCGATGGCTAGAAACATGGGGGGCCTCCTTGTCTCGCTCAAACATCTTCCTGATGTGTGATGTGTGTGTGGTGTATGAAGAGTCCCGAGCTGATTCCATCCTAGAATCTTGTGGACACTTCTAGCATCCTGCTTACCCTCATCATCCCAAGCGCCCCTATGAATTGTAATGAACATTTTGATAACTTCAACTGACCTGTTTAAGAGGGAATGTAAGACACGATGGGGCCATTATGAGTATGGTGATCAAGTGCTGTAGAGTTTTGATAGACTTGCCCCCATGCTTCATCGGGGCGAAATAGGACCGTCAAGTTTTTGAATAATTGAGTAAAAAGTTTTTCTCAAAATAATAATTTCTGCGATGATCATTTGATGAAAAATATTTTTATTCTTTTGCTACTCCTCGTTTTTGTATCTTGTTCATCGAGTTTTAGAAATCCTGAGGCCCGCATGCTTTCCCCCGAAGCCCAAGGGGATCCGGGACACTTTGCCCTAGAAGGAAGACTTGCTTCTTTTCAAAGGCACGTGGCGAACTTTGAAAACAACGACATCAAAAAACCCTTCAAGCCTTCGAGCTCAGTTTATTCCTTGAGTGGGAACATGGAACTCGGAGTGTTGGACCCTAAGCTCGATCTCTATCTTAACCCTAATTTTTTTTCGAACTCTGTGAGTACGGCGGGACTTAAATATCAAGTTTTAGGAAAACCAAGAATCGGAAGTGACAAAGGAAATTTTTCGACCTCGATCGCCGCTGGTGCTGGAAGGTATTCTGGTGGGTATAACAAAGCGGCTTTCTTTCAGGGGAGTGACAGTACTCCGGATAACATCAAAAAAATGGACTACAGTGTGGGGCAGATCGAAGTGGGAGTCATCTCGGGCTACCGCTGGCGAAGTAAAATTCTTCACTACGCAAATTTTTTCTACACTCGCCAGACAATCTCGGGAGAGGTCAGAACTATAGACAATACCTTTAATGATAAACGCTTCAACACTTCCAACACAGGGTCTTCGTTTTCGACCGGGCTTATTTTTTACTTTGGAGAGTACGGTTACGTAAAGACCGATTACAGTTACATGGTTTCAGCGATGCAGTCCACCAGAACCCTTGCCACAAATTCTGCGAGCTTGGCATTGGGATTAACTTTTTAAGCTGCTTCTTCTTAAGGTTGAGTAAACCACTTCTGGCCGAAATTTCCTGCATTGAAATTAGCGGAACCTATCTTATGATTAAGGCAGCTTTAACCAAAGGAGAACTTCTGTGAAAAGAAATGTTGCCGTCATCTTGTCTTTAACTGCCATGTTGAGTTGTTCAACATATAACCAACCCACAAAAACTGTAAGCCCTGATGCTCTCGCTGAGTGGTCAGTACCTTATACGAACACCGAGACACTTCGTAAGCCTTCTTCGGAAGTGACTTCGAAGCCGACCTATCACTGGGAAGCGGACACGCTGAAGATTCCTCTCTCTGCGGGAACTTCCATCGATCAGACTTTCAATGTGAAATACACTCAGTACGCAGTTTACGACATGATTGAGCCGGTTCTCACAGATACTTCTCATTATGAAACACGTTGGACTTATGTATCAACTCCCGTTCTCGTGTGCGACGAAAAAGCTGGAACTGGTAAGAGCGAAGCATGGAATGCTTTCTACTCCGCACCTGGTCCCCAGAAGGCAGCTGCGCTCGCTAAAGCAATCGATGGCGTAGGAAATTCTACTGCTGCGAAAATGGTGAAGGGAAATTACTTCAGCTCTAAGCCAAGAAACTGGCAAGATTTTCAAACAATCATTGAGCGAGCTGCGGCCGATAAAGTGATCGAAGAATCTGCCGAGCACGACGTTCTTTATAAATATCGTCAGGCCAACATGGAAAAATTGGGTTACCAAACTCAAGTAAGCGGTGCTTGTCAGATGGTGATCGTTGATCACAAAGAGCCGACTCAAGTCTGGATCACTTCCTCTGCTTATGTGAGCAAGCCAGTCACACACCGAGACGCGATTTCGTCTGACACGAAAACGTTCGAAGTAAGAATTTCTGGTCAGCGCCTTCAGTCTTGGGAACACGACATGATGGTTTTCTCTTTTGATCACGATTCAAACCAAGTGTCTCTAGCAGGAGCTGCTTACAATAACTACGGAATTGCTTTTGATGGTCGCGTGATTACAGTGAAAGCTCTTTCAAGAAAACTTGTGAACCTTCCAAGTAACGCTTTCCCAGCTGGTGGTACTTTGGAGTCAAGCAATGGTTCAGCAAGCTTCTCTGCACCTTTGAACTCTGCTTATCTTCCCTCAACAACTGCTGATGGCTACATGATTGTGTCTGTCGAAGTTCGTTCATGTAAAAAAGGTCTCTTTGCCGGTGCGTGCGCAGTCTTTGGTCGCGACGAGAAAGTTGAAGCAAAGGTTGCTAAACAGGTTAACCGTCAGGCCGGAATCGCAAAACACGTATTCCCAATTACTCCAGGACGCGTTTACTGGGTAAGATACTGGGTGAACATGCAGAACAGTCCTTGGTACACGAACAATGTTGTTCAGGGTACGAACACTCCACAACTCTAAGACTTATTTTTTTCGCAAGGCCAGGAGAAATCCTGGCCTTTTGTGTTTCAACTTCTGTTAGAATCTTTTTATGTCGATTTTAAAATCCTCTTTAAAAATGGCTATCGCCACTTTTTTTTCACGTATCCTAGGTCTCGTGCGCGAGCAGGTCATGGCCGCTTACTTTGGGGCGAGTGGACTGACTGATGCATTTTTAGTTGCCTATAGGATTCCTAACTTACTTCGTGATCTTTTTGCTGAAGGGGCCTTCTCGTCGGCGTTTGTCCCAACTTTTGTTGAGGCCAATCATGAGTCTGCGGAATCGGCCAATGAACTCATGTGGTCTCTCTTTTGGCTTTTGACTTTCACCACAGGAACCATTTGTCTTGGGATCGCCGTTTTTGCACCAGAGCTTGTGACTGTTTTTGCGCCGGCGTTTGTCAGTGATAAAGAAAAATTTGAACTCACCGTCAATCTCACCAGGATTCTCGCTCCTTTTTTAATGTTTATTTCTTGGGCCGCTCTTTTTATGGGGGCCCTCAATTCTCTCAAAGTTTTTTTTCTTCCCGCTCTTGCTCCGGCCTGGTTCAACGTGGTCAGTATCGTGAGTCAGTTGGGCCTTTCGGGAGTTCTTTTTAAGATGGGATATCATCCGATTTATTCTCTGGGAATCGGAGCGATGCTCGGTGGGCTGGTTCAGGCAGGGGTTCAGGTACCGCAAGTTTTTAAGCGAGGATTTAGGATTCATTGGCCCAAGCAGATCTGGACCAAGCGAACTAAAAAAGTCGTGACTCTGATTGGGCCTGGTCTGATTGGTTTTGCTGCTGCCCAGGTCAACATGCTCATCAATACAATCCTAGCGACGGGATCTTTAGTCGGAGCCGTATCGTGGCTTAATTATGCTTTTAGATTGTTTCAATTACCGGTTGGGATTCTTTCAGTTTCAATTGGAAACTCTAACCTCGTGCATTTCTCGGAGGCCTGGAAAAAGAAAGATTTCGAAGGGGCCAAATCTTCGCTTCAACAGAGTTATTATTTATCGTTTCTAACTATCATGCCGGCACTGGCGATCCTTTTCTGCTTGTCCGATGAGATCGTGAATTTGATTTTTGAGCGCGGAAAATTTTCTCACGAAAGTACCATCATGACGGGTCAAGCTTTACGCATGTACGCTCTGGGTTTGCCATTTTATGGTATATACAAAATCTGGGTTCCGACTTTCTATGCGCTTGATCGTCAAAAAATTCCCGTGATTGGATCGCTTCTCTCAATAGCTTTTAACATTTGTTTTTGTTTAACTCTGACGCCGATATACGGATTTAAGATTCTGGCCCTAGGCACCACACTTTCTGTCTTTGTGAACTCAGCCTTCCAAAGTTGGGTGCTCCGTCATGATTTGAACCTCCCTTGGAGTTTTTTCTTCTCGCCGCGGATCTTAAAAGTAATTTTAGCGACACTTCTCTCAGTAGCTGTTGTCGAATTTTTGCTAAAGTTTGAATTTTTCTCTCAACCATTCATCATGAAATGCTTCCTTCTTACATCTCAAATCACAGTTGTCGGGGCAGTTTATTTTGGATTTCTGATTCTCACTGGTGAGAGGGAAGCGGTCCGCGCCACGCTCTCAAAAATTCAAAAAAAGTTTAAGAAAAAGTAAAATAAATCAACGCTTTATCTTGTGCGGCGAAGAGTTTTTAGTTATTCTTGTAGGAGTAATACCTTTTTAAGGAACTTCTATGAAGACCGATTTTGACACTCTCAAAGGGCTCTCAACATATGCCATCAATCACCTGAAGCAAGCTGAGATGATTGATTTCGCAGCGGACTCAAGAGCTGATTTGATTGAAGCACTTGCCACTGAATTTGGTGTGAGCTTTGCCACTGATGAGAACATCAAAGAGCAAGCGATCGAAGAAGTAGAAGAAAAATTCGGCGAAGACATTCCTGGTGATATCACTGAGACAGAAATGTTCAACCACGCTCGTAAAGAAATCATCAAGTCATTCAATGGTGAGAATATCGGTGGGCTTTATTTGATGGAGTCTCTCCATAACATTGCTATCCGTGTAAAAAACTTCCTTCTTTCTAACGAACTTGTGGAAGATGTATTCGCGACGGACGAAGAGATCATTGATTTTGTGATCGATAGGATCCGTGCCTTCGCTCCTAAGAGAAACTAAGTCTTACTCTTTTAAGCCAATTCTGTTTTTCTTGTTTGGCAACTTCGTCGTTATGATTTCATCCATGGAATCTAATCTTTCAAATACTATTCTGAATAATTTATTTGTACTCTGCTCAAGGTTATTTATTTTAGTTTCTAAATTTTTTTCCATAGAGATAAAGCTTCTCAGTTTTATAAAGATTCTCATAATCGATATGTTCACTAGAATGGCTCGATCAGTATTAAGAACACTTGAAAGCATCGCCACACCTGATTCGGTGAAAACAAGAGGCTTTTTTTGTCTTCCCCCTCGACCTTTGTTTGATGTGCCAATTTGGCACATCAAAGATTGAAACTCTTCATGGGTAAGCTCAAACATGAAATCGTGGGGAAATCTAAGAAGATTTCTGCGAACTTGGCGATTAAGCTGACTTGTTTCAATATCGTAGAGTATTGCCAAATCCGAATCCAACATGACCTTCTGCCCTCTGAATAAGTAAATGCAATTTTCTATTATTGATAGATCAATTTCACTCATAGTTGTCTCCATGAGTTTATCTATTAACAGGTAGCTAAACTATAAAGTTAAAGCAGAAAATAAATTAGATTTATTCTAATCTGAACCACTTGCTTCAGATTTGTTCAACTCAAGTTCTGAAAGGCTCTCCTCAAAATATGGACCTTCTACCAGGCCATTGAGAACAGAACTCTTGCTCTCAAAAATAAAATATCCAGTATCCTCTAACGCTCTCATTAAATAGATATCGTAATAGATGCGATCAATCACGTCTTGCGTACCCATTCCTTCGACCCGGATCACTTCCTGGAATTTTTCCTGAACCTCGTCGTCTCTAAATAAAACTCGTGAGTCTGTTTCAAAAACTACCTCTTTATCGAATTCAATTTTTTCCAGATTAAATTTCTCTTCCAGTAGAAGTTCGAGCTTTTTGTTTTGGTGATCAGGAAAATACTCAAAAATTCCGTACCAGTCATAACGAGTATCAGTCCGTTCAAATTTTAGACGGTGAGGGGTCTGCTCGGTGATAGTCCACCAATTAGGAATAGTGAGTTTCAATTCACCAAAAACCACTTCGTAGGAGTCTTGCTTAAAGGTTGAGCTTTCGTGTCCGATAATTTTTAAAGTGTAAAAAGCTGCACCTATCAATGAGATGAGAATGAGCCAGTCTAGAATATGATTGGAAAAAATATCCATAACACGCCGAGATTACACCCTATAAAAGCTAAAGTCCAAGGGACTATCTGCCGATACTGCTATGACGAGGACTCATTATGTTGGACATTTTTGCCTAACATGGTGGAGAGACGTTGTTTTGTTATGATGTAAATAGGAAATTCTCCCATACGCGGGAGATTATAAATTGGACAGGAAATATGAAGCACATTCTACCTCTCTTTTTAGCACTCGCTATCCCTCTTTCAGGAGCGTTCGCACAGCAGAACAGCTCGGCGATGGATGCGGCCAATCTGGCAGTCATCAACGCCTGTCGGGGAGCTGGAGGGTTGCACATCGAATTTAAAGACGACAAGTGCGAATACCACGGTTGCTCTTACATCGGTGAGAACGGAGTGCCGACGACAAAGTACGGTGGCGACAACGAGAGAGTTGTAGGCGGATGTGATCTCGCAACATACAGACAAAAAGCAAAAGATAAATATCGCTCAGACATCGCAGACCAAGTGAGAAAAGCGGAGGACGCTCTAGCTCGTTTGCGCGCGAGTGCTGACAGTGCTGATCGTATTGGGACAACCACAAATGGTTCACGTGATGGTGGATCAGGAAATGGAAATGGTCCGTCGGGTTCTGGCAACGGCAATGGCCCTTCTGGTTCAGGGAATGGAAATGGTCCATCTGGTTCTGGAAATGGCAATGGACCTGCTGGTGGAAATGGTGGATTACCGAATTCTGGTTCTGGGGGATCAACAATCTCTGTAGGCCCGGGTTCTAATGGAACTAACGGCGTTGGTGTGAACGGTAACGGTAACGGTAATGGAAATGACGGTAGATCAACAGTCAGTGTTCCTGCGGGATCTACCATTGTTCGCGGTGGAAATCCTAATGGTGTTCGCTCAGTAACGATGGGCCCGGATGATTTGGAATGCAGAACCACTGATGGGGACATAGGCATTGCGAAAGGTGATGCTTGTTATAAAAAATGTACCAGTGGTGGCTTCCTAGGTCTTGGAAGACGTCACGCAGATACATCTAAAAAATCTTGTCTTGAGTGTTTGATGGGTGAGGGTTACGACTTTCCGGACGACGTGAAGAGACGCGCTGGTGTGGTCATGGTTCGCGTTCAAATGCGTGAGTGTAGAGACATTGATGGGAACGTCGTTTCACGTGTTCCCGTGAATAGAAATTGTCCAACTCCAGGTCGTGGCGGAAGTGATGTGACGATTGTCAGAGGAGGAAACTCTGCTGGTAATGGGAATGGCGGCGGAAATGGAAACGGTCAAGGTAATGGCGGTGGTAACGGAAGCATTGGTGGAAGTGTAACTGTCGGTGGTAGCTCAGGCTATCCTGATTTTTGCCGCTCAGATAAAAGATCAGATCGTACCCTTTGTCAAAACTGGATGGCCTCGCATAATCGCTTTGGTTGTTCATCTGGCTCAAGAGACTGTGACATTGATACAAGTCGCTCATCTTCAAGATCTTCAAGCGATTGCGTAGACTGTGAAGCCTCACGCCGCTCAAGAAGTGGAAGTAGCTTTGGGGAAACTCTCGTTGGTCTCGCTGGTTTCCTTGCTCCGGTCGGAGTGGCGGCCCTTCAAGGTAACGCTCAAATTAAATCATCGCGTGCGTTTGCGGATGCACAAAAATATGGATACGAGCAGTGTCGACTTGGTCATCAAGATTATTACAATTACTTATCAAGTAACGAGCAGCCAGGTCTAACTCCAGAGCAACAGTCGAACTTGAACTGTAACGGTTTTAATGGAAGCGCCTACACTGGTTATGGTGGGGTTGGTGGTCTCGGTGGCCTTGGATATTCTAACGGATTCCTTGGCGGCCTAGGTGGACCATACGGTGGTTACAATCCTTACGGCGGCGGCGGAATTGGTATCGGCGTCGGTGGAACAATTTCTGGTGCTATTGGTGGATACATCGGTGGATCTATCGGAAGTGCCATCGGCGGATACGGACAAATTGGCGGACAAATTAGTGGATACGGCGTGGGCGGATACATCGGTCAAATCGGTGGAGGCGGCTACGGTCAGATTGGCGGCGGATACATCGGTCAAATTGGTGGAGGCGGCTACGGTCAAATCGGTGGCGGCTACGGACAAATCTCAGGCTACGGACAGATTGGCGGTTCAGGTTTGATCGGCGGGGTTAGTCTCCTTGGTGGAGGCGGCTTGGGTCAGATCGCAGGATATGGCCAGATCTCAGGTTACGGAGTCGGTGGAATCGCAGGCTACGGAAGTGGTGGAATCGGTGGATATGGTCCAGGCGGCTACGGTCAGATTGGTGGTATTGGTGGGTACGGTCAAGGCGGCTACGGCCAGATTGGTGGTATCGGTGGATACGCTCAAGGTGGATATGGCCAGGGTGGATACGGTCAAGGTGGCTACGGTCAGGGCGGATATGGCCAAGGCGGATACAACACTTACGGAGCAAGCTCACAAGCTGCGAACAGAGATGCTTATCTTCAACAGCAAGGTGCCTCTTACCAGTTGAGTGCGATTGGTGGATCAGCTCTCACAAGTCCTTATGGTGTGGGCGGACTCTCGGCTTCAGGATACGGAAGATTTGGATTCTAGGATTTAATAAAATAGACAAAAAAAAAGGGAGCTTAAAAGCTCCCTTTTTTTTTACATAGTTTTCATATGAACAAGAGTTTTTATTTCGTGGCGGAAGATGACTTCGATTTTATCATCCACAACATTTTCTACAATCCCAGGGCCAAATTTTGAGTGGTCAATGATGTCACCAACGACAAACTTTCCGTCCATCGCGTAAGGAGTCGATTTCTTTTTTGTGTTCGACATTTTTTCCATCCAAAGATCAGCAACCGAAATCACCTTAGAAGGTTTTGACGACGTTTTCTTCGTACGCGTTTTGCTTTGTTTATTTGATGAAGTTGAAGGATCTTTAAAAGACTGTTGAGTACCGCATGTGTTGCACTTAACTTTTGCAATCGATTTAGCGTCTTTCATCGCGACAATAGTGTGGCCTAGGTTGAGTTTACATTTTGTGCAAAACGAGAGCACATCTTTGCCAACCGTTAACTGAGACATAGTTATCCTTTTAGCTTATAGTAGGGAACTGACGATTTGAGAACCTATCGATTATAGCGAAACCTTGGTCTAACGTAAAGCAAACTCCCTATGAAGAAGACTGACGAACTCCTCTCTAAGGCCAATACCCTCCCGCAACAACCCGGTTGCTACCTAATGAGGGACAAGAACGGTCGGGTGATTTACGTCGGGAAAGCAAAAAAACTCAAATCCCGTGTCGTCTCCTACTTTAATCAGTCGGCCAAAGGTCTGAAGACCGAGTACATGGTGGGTCATGTTCAAGACTTCGACTTCATGGTCACCAATAGTGATGCCGAATCTTTCGTTCTTGAAAACAATCTCATCAAAGAAAATTCTCCGAAGTACAACATCAGGCTCCGAGATGACAAAAGTTATCCCTATCTGCAAGTGGACTGGAACGAAGAATTCCCTCGTCTTGAGTATGTTCGGCGGCCTAAAAAAGCACGGGGACGTGAGCTTTTTGGACCCTACCCACCTGGGTCACAGATCTCCATGATCATGCGGGTGCTCACAAAATCCTTCATGCTAAGGGACTGCAGCTTAAATGAATTTAAATCGCGCAAAACCCCCTGCCTTCTTTATCAAATGAAGCAGTGCTCAGCTCCCTGCGTGGGCCTTCGTGCCAAAGAAGACTATGAGTCGGATTTAAAAACGGCAGTGGGATTCTTTCAGGGGCCGATAAAGGCTCGTCGTACTCTTTTGAAATTAAATGAACGGATGGAGGCCTACTCTGAGGCCGAAGAATATGAGATGGCCGGGGTGATTCGTGATCATCTTCAGCTTTTGGGGGATTTTTTAAATCAATCTTACGATCAAAAAGTGGAGAGCATTCAGAGCGATAAAAATATCGATGTGTGGTCTTACTGGAATGGGGATGAGGAAGTTGATATCTCGGTCTACATGATCCGTTCGGGGATGCTTCTAGGGCAGAAGAATTTTAACTTTGTGAAAGGGGAGCTCATCGAGGAACTCGGTGAAGAGATCTTGCAGAAAGTTGTGCAGTATTACTCCGATCCGGAAGAGATGATTCCCGATATGGTGGTTCTGGATTTTGAAGAAAGTGAACTCGTAGATGTTGCCATCGCCCTGAAGACTTATGGCGAGATGAAACTTCTTAGTGGTCTGACAAAAAAATATTATCCCCTGACACAAATGGCGAGAAAACACGCCGAAGAATCTCAGCGCGTGCGCATCGCAAACTCAGAAAGTGTGTACATGGGTCTCAATAAACTTAAAGAACTTTTGAACATGAAGGAGCGGCCACGTATCCTTGAATGCTATGACGTCGCCATCTGGCAAGGCCAGTCTCCGACCGCTTCGCAGATTGTTTTTGAAGAGGGAAAACCCAATAAGAAAAAGTATCGGTACTATCATTTAGAGGAGCGTCCCGAGGGCAATAACGACTTTGCGATGATGAGAGAGGTGATTTCTCGTCGTGCTGACAATGGTGATCTACCGGATGTCTTCATCATCGATGGCGGGATTGCTCAGGTGAATACTGTGACAGCAGTTTTAAAAGAACTCAATATTGATATTTGTGTGGCAGGGATTGCGAAGTCCAAAGATCTCACGAGTGGTGATTATAGTGCTGAGAAAATTATTCGATCTGAGGAGAGGCTCATCATCCCTGGACGGGCAAATCCGTACATCCTCACGAAGTGCCCACCACTCTTTAAAATATTGGTCACCATGAGAGATGAGGCCCACAGGTTCTCAAGAAAACTTCATCATAAAGCTGAATCCAAGCGCACATTTGCGACCTGGCTTGATGAGGTAAAAGGGCTTGGGGAAGAGACGAAGAAAAAAATCCTGACTCAACTTTCGATGAGTAAAGAAGAGCTTGCTGAATACACGGTCAATGATCTCATGAACTATTTCGGCATAAAAAATCCCCAAGCAAAAGCACTCTACGCGCATCTCCATGGGGATAAGAAAGAAAAAATTTAGTTTAAAACGTGAATGACACGACGGTTTCCGCAACCGCAATCCATGCAACGAGCGGTCTCTTGCACGAGCAGATTTTTATAATCCGGCATGTGGGAGAGCAGAAGTTTTGAACCGCAGACTTTGCATTCGTCTATGGTTTTCTTCACTTGCTCGGCACTTCCAAAGTACTCTTCAAAACTCTCAAATTTAAAATCAATGTCAGACATAGTGTGTGTGCTCCTGACTAACTAATCGGAAGGATCTTTTTTGAGGTTTAAGAAAATTAACGGCTAGGAAACTTCGTCCTGTTTATGCTAGTAATAGGTCCATGGATGAGGTTTTTAAGAAAAAATTATCTGAGCTGAGAAATCCTGTCAGTCCCAAAACTTTCGGGGAAGCCCTTGTGGGGACGAGTTGGCTCAAGCGAACTGAGACGAAGAAAATTTCTAAGGTCTTGATTCACGATGAGTATTCTGAAAAACTCCAGGTTATCGAATCACTCGAGCGATTCGCTCAGGAAAAAATCAAAGAAACTCCATCCGCCGCCATCATTAAAATTGAGGGAGGCGAAATTGCGGTAAAGCCTGAATCCCAGTGGGATCAGATTCTGCCTTCAGCCGATCTGGGCTCCCTTAAAAATGCCCTTTCACTACCTCCTGCCACTCTTTCAGCTCTCTTGGACCAGAAGAAGCCTGGGCAAATCAAACTTCTTTTTGTCGCCGAAAATTATCACTCAGTTGAAGATATTAATGTTTTTAAGGAAGGACTCGCTCGCGAGCTGGCCTATTGTTTTCCGGTGAAGACGGTGGAATTTTTTGAGCGCATGATCATGGCGATGAAAGTTTCCCCGTCTGAGGTCATGGTTTATCCGATTGAGTTTAAAGATAAGGATCTTTCCCTTGAGACCATGATGGTGGCCCAGTATTTTAAACCCACCGTGGTCATTCCTCTGGGTGCTCGAGCTTCGAACGGAATACTTAAGAATAATGATCGACTACAGATGATTCAGGGCCAGTTTTTCAAGCGAAGCCTTGGCAAAGAGGAGTCCCTTACCGTAGTCCCGCTCTATCACCCCACTATCGTCGAGACCAATCAGAACATGAAAAAAATGACTTGGGCGAGCATGCAAAAAATAATGGAGTATCTCAAAGATCTTTCATGATTTTCCCGAGGAATCCAGATAGAATGAATTTGGGTTTTTAGATTTCCAAGGAAAGGGAATTCGTGATCAAAACAGTAAGTTTGTTGGCCTTGTGCCTTTGTTCATTCAGCGCATCCGCTGCTATTCCTTCCGTCAAAGTCCTCATCGCCAAATCTCTAAAGCATATTGAAGTTGAAGGAACAGATCTCAAGAAGACGATCCACACGCAAAAGCGTTCTGAAAATTTTCTCGGAAGAAAGCGCATCTCATTTAATTGTGTGCCTTCGACCCGTGCTCAGTTTTTTCCGAAAAATCCTCTTCTCGTGGCCTCATTAAGTTCTCCTACGGGTCTCGTGTCCTGGGGAAAAAATAAATATCAGGGTGAACTCCAGCTACTGACCAATCCTGGTCAAGCGAGTTGTGATCTCGTCAACCGCATCTCGCTCGAAGATTACATCAAGACCTTGCTCTCTAAAGAGATGAATGGCAGCTGGCCTGTGGAAGCTCTAAAGGCCCAAGCAGTGGCCGCTCGTACTTATGCTTATGATCGACTCCAGCATCAAGCAAACGTCGCTATTGATCAGGAAAAACTTTATCACCTTGAGTCTTCAGAGAAAGATCAGGTGTCGGGAACTTTTTTTGATGTGACTGAAAAAACTCTCAAGGCCTCTAACGATACCGAGGGCGAAATTCTGGTTGGGCCTTCGGGAAAAATCACTCCGGCATTTTTTCATTCAAAGTGCGGTGGAAAAACACTTAGACCAGACCAGGTTTGGGGCGGAGTTGAAGAGGGCTACCGATCAGTCAATTGCACTTTCTGCCAAAAGACTGGAATGAAAGATTGGAAATCAAAATTAAAGAACATGAAGATGACCGCGATGGTGGATCAAGTTCTTAAACGATATTATTCAGACTCCCTTAAAGATGGTGCGATTAAGATTATGCCGGACTCGGTTGAGAATTCGGAGATTCGTCTCTATGCCGGTGATAGACTTCACATCATCAAAAAATCTTATCTTCGAAGCTTTGCTGGTCGGGACATGCTTCCTTCGAATAATTTTACTCTCTCGATGAATCAAGGGGAGTTTGAGGCCAAGGGTCAGGGGTATGGCCACGGAGTGGGGCTTTGTCAGCTGGGTGCACTTGAACTTGCTAAACGCGGGTATGACTATCGACAAATTCTCTCGTTCTACTTTCCACGCCACCGGATGAAAAAAGTTTATTAGACATGAAGGCTTTGCTATTTCTCGTTCTTATTTATTCGTCGTCTCTTTTCGCCACTGTCATTTTGATCGATCCGGGACATGGTGGGGACGAGGTTGGGGCCGTTGGAAATCTTGACGCCAAAAGAACGCGCAAACTTTTTGAAAAAGATCTCTCCCTTCGATTGTCCACAAAAGTTAAAAACGAACTCTCTAAAGTTACGACTGCCTATCTCACACGAAGCGTAGACCGCTCTGTCTCTCTTCAGGAGCGCGCTGATCTCGCTGACGTGGTGAAAGCTGATTTCTTTGTTTCTATTCATTTTAATTCTTCCACAGATTCGAAGGGACATGGCTTTGAAGTCTACTACCTCGATAATAATTCAAATGCGGGCTCGAAAAAAATTGAGAAAGCTGAAAACTTAAATTTGAAAGGTGAGGAACTGACAGTCAACCAGATCCTGATTGATCTCGTGGTCCAGCAAACCGTTTCTCATTCCCGGGAACTGGCAAATCGCGTTCATGAGAGCATCAGGCCTGTGCTGAAAACTTATGCGATCGCTGATCGGGGAGTTAAGCCAGGGCTCTTTTATGTACTCGCACTTTCCAAGAGACCTGGGCTTTTAATCGAGGCGGGTTTTATTTCTAATCCAGATGAACTTCATAAAATTAATCAGGATAAATATCTCTCTGATCTGGCCCGCGCCATTTCTGCCGGAGTCATGTCTCACATCAAATCCGGAAAATAAAAAAGGCCCTCTTTCGAAGGCCTTCGATTTACAATTTTTAAAAGACTATCTGCAAATTGAGAACGGAGCTCCACGAGATGAACCACCATCAAGGAAGCGGAAGAGTGCAACTTCACCACTTGAGAATTGAAGGTTAGCGGCATACAGAGTTTTAAACTGACAGCGTGTTGCGACTCCGAGATTAACCGTCGCCGGTGCTTGAACCGGAGTTCCTCCTCGCTGACAAAGGTAGGCCACGAAGTTTGCTGTCTGAGAACCGTTACCCGCAACTACCGCCACGTCTCCGAAAGATGTGACACCGACATATAAGTCTCCACGCTGAACGATATAAGGCAATGTTACTTGAGCCGAGTACTGCATGCGCTGAGGTCCCGTCTGACACTGATTCTCACCAAGAACAGTGTTCACTGAAATCCCGTTATAAGAATAAGGTGAGTTGAGATTGCTATAACTATACCCATCACTGTAGGCCGAGCCGCAACCACCGAGAGTGTAAATACAATCTCCGTTGTCGTTATTCTTGCCCGACTTATTCCCCCCGCAGGCGCTGATAAACATCAGCATCATCGCGGCAAGAGTGATTTGTGAGAACACTTTCATGGAAAACTCCTTCGTCTTAGACGATTCTAGTTTTGTATCGGTTGAAACCCTGTTCGAACTTTAGTGAAAAGTGAAAGTCAGTGAGAATTGATCAAGAAAAGAAACATGGAGCGATTAAAATCTGCCTAGTATTAGGCGTTTATGGTTTAAGGCCGTATTATCTTGGGATGTTAAAAAAATACGGTCCGGCCATTTCTGCGTCCTATCATCAGCTCTTTAAGCGCGAAGACACACGCTTTATGATCTCAGTGGGGATTAAGGTTTCTGGAATCTCTCTTGGTATTACGGTCTTCATGTACTTCTTTCTCTATGAGGTCATGCGATTAAACCTAGCGTTCTTCAAGGCCAATGGTTTTCCTAATCTCGAAGATGACAGTGCTTTTTTTGATTACATCGCAGGCGGGGCGATCGATAACCTCCCTATTATTTTTGCGTTTCATATTTTTCTTTTTTTTATTGGAGTCTATGTTGGTTGGATCATCTTGCGACCATTTAGGGTGATGGGAGACTACGCTATCCAGACCATCGAAAATCCTCACGCAATTTTTAAGACCGATGAATTCAGCACTTATAAACTCTTAACACGTTTTTCTGAATTCTTTTTCGAGTACCTTCGTGAATGTCGTAAAAAAGGGGAACTGACTTCTAATAGTATTCCACCTCAGTATGCTCGTATTCACCAGCCCGTTTTAGATAAAGTGTTTATGCTTCACTTTGGTCTGCTCCTCACGATTATATCTATTGCGAGTGCGGTGTTTATTAACGAGAACACGGATCTCGTGTTCCAGAAAATGATTGAGCTCGCGGCGAGTACATTGAAGAATCCACGCATCGTCAGACTATATTTCCAGGACCAGCATTTTCTTTTGGACGATCTCGTAGTGCTCACCATCATTCTCATCACCTCGCTTTATACAGCCCTTGGTTTTCACCTCTACAGTAAAGTCTCGGGAGCAGCTTTTGGAATTTTCTCGACCATGCGGGCCTTCATGAAAGGAAACTATTTTAATCGGGTACATCTAGTGGGCTATGGGTATTTGCGAGAACACACTAGAAAGCTCAACAAATATCTCGATTTCATGGAGAATAATTACGGCAAAGGTAAGCCCAAAGGTTGAATTCCCCCTCGCTCGCCTTTACTATATTGGGTAAATCAAATCAAACTTCACTAACTGGTATAAAAGGATACAAATGAAAAGAATGTTAATGGTGGCAGTGGCCCTCACTCTCACACTCACGGCCTGTACTTCTAAAGACGAACTCAAAAAAATGCTCAAAGAAAATCCTGATATCATGACGGACGCTATCAAGGCGAATCCTTCTAAATTTATCGACGCTCTTAATGAAGCCGTAAAAATCGCTCAAGAGGGCGAGGGCAAGAAGCGCGAAGAAACAGAAAAGAAAGCCCTCGAGGATAGTTTCAATAACCCGATCCAGCCAGATCTTACTGGGTATCAATATCGTGGTCCTGCCAATGCACCGATCACACTCGTAGAATATTCAGACTTTGAATGTCCGTTCTGTTCACGTGGATTTAACACCGTGATGGAGCTGATGAAGAAATACGAAGGAAAAATTCGTTTTGCTTACAAGCACCTTCCACTCTCTTTTCACCCACAAGCGATGCCCGCAGCTCAGTACTACGAAGCGATTCGTATGCAGTCAGCGGAAAAAGCTTGGGAGTTTCACGATTCGATCTACAAAGATCAGCGTAAATTACAAAACGGTGAAGCATTCCTCAAGTCACTCGCGAAATCTCTCAAAGTTGATATGAATAAATTAGCTGCTGATTTAAAAACTCCTGCCGTTCAGTCTAGAATTGATGCTGACATGGCAGAAGCAGCGAAATACGGATTCCAGGGAACTCCAGGGTTCCTCTTAAACGGTGTACCGGTTAAGGGTGCCTACCCAACAGCTCACTTCGATGGCATTATCGAAGAGCTTAAAAAACGCGGAAAAATTTCTCTTTAAAGAGTCCGATCAAGGGGCCCGGCTTTTATGCCGGGCCTTTTTTATTTATAGTCAGTGTGACACCACATTTTGTTAATTCACTCTCTTCGACCCGGCAACTTTTTCCCTCCGTCATTCATCCAACATCGAATCTAAGATTTCCGGCAAAATCTACCCATAACCTTGTGGCAACCTTGATAAAGATGCCTATCAAAGTTATAATTTTGACAGACCCAATGGATTTGTGAAATTTTGCTTAAAAGGTTCAAATGGCAGAAGACGTAAAAGCAGGGACAGCGGGCGGCACCTCATCTGGTGGCGGAAAAAATCCTTTGCTCACACTCCTTATGATCGTCAACATCCTCGCGATGGGAACGATTGCGTATTTCCAATATAAATTTATGGATATGGAATCTAAGCGTCCGGATCTTACTCAGCTCTTAAAAGAACAAAACAAGCCTTCAGAGGCTTCTGACGAAGCGACCGGAGAACAGAAGCCGGTCGAAGTTGTGAAGAAAGAAAATCTTCTTCCTCTTGATAGTTTCACTGCGAACTTGGCACAGGGAGATGGTCCTCGTCGTTATGTTCGTTTGGATGCAGTCTTGAAAATGAGCGAAAATTCAAAAGCTCCTGAGTTTGAAGCGAGAAAGCCACAGATTCGTGATGCCATCATTAGCATTTTGAATACAAAACGCGCTGATGACCTTCTTAAGAAAGAAGGAAAAAGTTTTTTAAAAGAAGAGATCAAGTCTTCCATCAATTCATTTTTGGTTGATGGTAGCGTGGAAGATATTTACTACATTAGCTTCCAAATCAACTAGTAAGCAGGATGCTTTCTAGTGTGGTGTTCACTCACCACTGTCCCAGGAGGGGAACCTTATGGCCCAAGTACTGAGCCAAGACGAAGTAGACGCATTACTAAATGCTGTGAACGACGAATCTGAACCATCATCAGGCGGCGTTGGCAGTTCAGGTAGTGATGATGGAGAGTTTAGCGAGGTCACTGATACCGATGCGAATATCCAGACCTACGATCTCACCAACCAAGACAGAGTGATCCGGGGGCGAATGCCCATCCTCGAGATCATCTACGAGCGCTTCATTCGTCAGTTCCGTGTTTCTCTTTCAAACAGCTTAAGAAAAATTTCTACGATTTCGATGATCTCAACCGATCTTTTGAAGTTCGGAGAGTTTGTGAACACACTCCCGATTCCATCGTGCATGTGTATCATGCGCTTTAACGAACTCCGAGGTCCTGCTCTCATTGTTTTTGAATCAAAGCTCGCTTACGCGATTATCGATTCCTACTTCGGTGGAACGGATCGTCCGTTTACAAAGATTGAAGGAAAAGAATTTACATCTATCGAGCTCTCATTCATGAGACGCGTGATGGACATGGCCATCAATGATCTCGAAGAGGCGTGGGCGCCTGTTCACAGAATCGACGCTCAGTACACTCGTACCGAGATCAACCCTCAGTTCGTCGGCGTAGTACCTCCTTCAGACGTTATTATCACGACGACTTTCGAAGTAGAGTTTGAGTCTGCTTCGGGCACCATCATGGTGGTGATTCCGTACTCAACGATTGAGCCTATTAAGCAGAAACTCTCTTCGAGCTTCCAGGCCGATAACGACGTAGTTGATACCCTCTGGACACGTTCGATGCAGGAGCACGTTCAGCACGCAGAAGCGACAGCGATCGTGAAACTTGGTGAGACGGAAATGAATATCGGAGATTTGATTTCTTTGCAGGTAGGAGACATTATCCCACTGTCGCAGGAAGTTTCCGGTGAGCTTGATTTAGAAATTGAAGATGCAAAAAAAATGAAGTGCCTTGTTGGTCTGTATAAGGGCAACCGTGCCGTACAAATCACACGTAGAATTACATAAAAGGAATAAAAATGGCGTCTCCTCAAGAAATGAATGAGAACAACAAAGATGCAATCCGCGAACTCGCTGACCAGATCAAGGCCGGTGATGATGCGATTAATAAACTCAAGGTTCAGAACCTCGACTTTATTCTCGATATTCCTCTCAAGGTGAGTGTGGAGCTTGGACGCGCGAAAGTGGTCATCAAAGATCTTTTGCAGCTGGGCCAGGGTTCAGTGCTTGAGCTTGATAAGCTTGCTGGTGAACCACTAGAGGTTCTTGTGAATGGCAAGCTGGTTGCAAGAGGCGAGGTGGTGGTGGTGAACGAGAAATTCGGAATTCGTCTCACAGATATTATCAGTCCTTTGGAACGTATTGAATCTTTGAAGTAAATTTTTGAATCGAATGCTTTTGAAATGATATCTAACGAAAACCAGGAAGGATTTTGTTATGAACAGGAAGTTCGCCTTATTTTTTGCCTCTGCCCTTTTGTCCCTGGGTGCATTTGCGGGTGTCAAAGTGACGTCTGTCGATCTCACCACCACCGGGAACGTCGGGCACGTAAACGTCACACTCGATGGACGTTCTCAAGAACTCCCTGACCTTCGGGTTTATGGCAGCACCATTGAAATCACTCTTGATAAGGCCTCTGCCTTCAACGGATTTTCAAAAATAGTTCGCGGCGCCATTCTCTCCGCAAATTCTCTGAATGGAAAAGCGGTCATCCGGGCGATTCTTCCCTATGCGGTGAACCAAGATACGGTGAATCTTTCTTGGAAGACCAACGGAATTGAGGTGAATTTTCCGCGCGGTGGAGCAGCTTCTGCGATGGTGAAACCGGCCATCAATCTTCCATCTTCTCTCGCACAAACTCCGACCGATGCATTTCTTCCGAAAGCTGCGGCACCAGTTGCTGTCAAAGTGACAACGGTTTCAAACACAACAAAAACTGAAACTGCTCAGAATGGATCTAAGGTTGAAACGAAAACTCAGACGAAAGTTTCAAAAGAGCTTTTGAACGAGGATTACTTAAACAAGCTCATGAAAGAGAATTCTGCGAAGAAAGTAACACCTGATCACAAAGACGAAATCAGCATTCAACAGGCGGCCATCGCCTCTCCAAAAGCAGCTCTACCTTCGAAAGTGACAGACAACTTTTCTTTCGCTGGCTACATTGTAAAGTTCACCGTTTTCCTCGCTTTGGTTCTTGGTCTCTTCTACGGAATTGTTCAAGTCTTGAAGCGGGGTGTTTTTAAGCGCGGTAAGCTCGGTTTCTTAAACAACGACAAGATGATCGAAGTCCTCTCGACAACCTATGTTGGTCCAAAAAAATCCTTGATGATTGTTCGTGCCCACAAGCAGCTCTTCTTAGTTTCTAACTCTGAATCAGGCCTTCAGTTTCTTTCTGAAATGAAAGACACGACCGGTATCATTAAAGAGGGTGAAAAAAGCATCACAGGATCAAACTTCGATACGAATTTAAACTTCATGACAAATGCCACTGGTGAAGATGAGCCTGCGATCAAGATTAAAGAAAACATCATGGAGTCGACTGCCTATGAAGAGCCAAAAGGGCTTGCAAAACTCGCGGTCGCTCAGGACATCGTTAAATTTTCTGACGAACTTAAAAAGAAAGCTAAAAAACTTCGCCCCATCGAGTTTAACTAGGATGCCATTGAAAATTCTTGCTCTTCTTTTACTGGCAACGACATCGAGTGCTTTTGCACAGACGGCCAATCTTCCTGGTGTCGCTCTTAATTTCGGTCAAGGAACAAACCTTGTCGACACGATGGAAGTTCTCCTTCTCTTCACCGTTTTAACTCTTGCTCCAGCCATTGTGATCTTGTGTACGAGTTTCACTCGCATCGTAGTGGTTCTTTCTTTCATGAGACAGGCCCTTGGAACTCAGAACATGCCACCAAACCAACTCTTGATTGGCTTTGCGATGTTCCTCTCAATTTTCGTGATGATGCCGACCGGAAAATCGATCTACGAGAATACCATCAAGCCCTATACCGCTAAGCAAATCGACGCGACCCAGGCCTTGAAAGGTCTTGAAACTGATCTTCGCGCGTTTATGGAAAAGCATGTTCGTAAAGCAGACATTGGACTTTTTTTTGATGTGACTGGAGAGCCGGCACCATCAGATATCAAAGCAGTTCCGACTCACTATTTGATTCCCGCGTTTATTATTTCAGAACTTAAAACGGCGTTTCAGATCGGTTTTCTCCTCTACATTCCTTTCATCGTGCTCGACATGGTGGTCGCTTCTGTTTTGATGGCGATGGGTATGATGATGCTTCCGCCGATGCTTGTTTCAATGCCTTTCAAACTTCTGCTTTTCGTTCTTGTGGACGGATGGCAACTGGTGACGGGAGCGATTCTTCGCTCGTTTAACACCTAAGGATGATTTATGGAAAATGATTTCGTTGTCGAAGTAGTAGGTCAGGCGATTAAAGTTACCCTCATGCTGGCCGCTCCGATGCTCATCGGTGCTCTCGTCGTCGGTATTCTTGTTTCCATTTTTCAGGCCGTCACTCAGATCAATGAACAAACACTTTCCTTTATTCCAAAAATACTTGTGATCATCGCGACTCTCGTTATATTTAGCCCGTGGATGATGGAGACGATGGTCTCCTACACTCACGATCTGTTCGTAAGTATTCCGGAATTGATTAGGCGTTAATGAATTTAACGATTGCCGACCAAACTGTCTTCCTGGCCTTCTGGCTGGGGTTTTCTCGCTGGATTGCGGTTCTCTTTCAACTTCCCCTTTTCGATAATCAGTCTGTTCCGATGATCGTGAGGGTTCTTACGAGCTTCTTGGTTTCGTACGCTTTTTTTCCTGGAATTGAGGGCACGTTAGTTGCAGAGATAAACTCAGTTGGTGTGGAACACATCTGGTTACTGATGATGTTTCATACTTGTGCCGGGCTAATTATTGGATTTTTGGTGAAGTGTATTATGAGTATGTTCGTAGCAGCTGGTAGCATTCTGACTCAACAAATTGGATTCGCGTCTGTCAGCTATTTTGACCCCACTCAAGGGCAACAAGTTGGCCCCTTCGAGAGAATTGTTGAGTGGACGATGATTATTCTGGTGCTTTCTTCGGGTGCGCTGGTGCCGATGTTTAAGGGAGTTTACGAATCATTTTTTTCTGTCAATTTCTCAAATGCGTCCAAATTGCTAAAGTCCCCGGAGTATTTCGTGTTATTCTTTAAGTCAGCGTTCAGCGCCTCGATCTTGCTCGCGGGGCCCCTGATTTTTGCCAACCTTCTCATGAATTTAGTCATGGGAATTGTGGCCAGATCAGTTCCACAGCTCAACGTCTTGATGGTAAGTTTTGTGGTGAACATTGGTTTTGGAATGCTCCTCTTCTTAGGAATAGCAGAAGAGTTTTTCCAGGTGAGCTATGATTTGTATGTCGAAAAACTAGGGGAATGGTTTCAATTCATAACCCTTTAATCGTAGGAGTGGGCCAGGATGGCTGACGAAAACGACGATGAAAAAACCGAAGAACCCTCGTCCTATCGAATAGACGAGGCCCGCAAGAAAGGGGATGTAGCTCAGTCAAAAGAGCTCTCTACCGTCTTGATGCTGACCGGTTCTTTACTCACACTCATTGTGGCCGGTATCTTCGTCTATGAAGAATTCACCCAGTACATCGAATGGGTCTACAGTCTAGACTTCCAAAAAATTTATACGAAAGAACAATTCGCAGATGTGATCTCCCACACGGCCTGGACCATTGTGAAATGTACGGCACCATCTTTTGGAGCATCGATCGCTCTGGGGTTCATGTCTCAATTTATTCAGATCGGGTTTTTATATTCCCCTGAAATTTTGAATATGGATATCGAACGGATTAATCCCATTAAAGGATTTGGTCGTTTGTTTTCGAAGAAGGCCCTGACTGAAGCTGTGAAAGGTATCTTCAAATTTATTGTTGTTATCGCCATTACTTATAATGTTATGAAAAATAACATCGGTGCCTTCCTCGGGTTTCTGCACGCAGACGCGGGACAAAGTATCATGTTCGGAAAGTACCTGATGGTAAAACTTGGATTCTCCATTCTCCTGGGACTTGGGGTGATTGCCTTGGCCGATTTTGCTTGGGAGAAGTGGACCTACCGTAAAAAAATGATGATGACCAAACAAGAGGCGAAGGAAGAAGCAAAAGAGAAAGATGGTAATCCTGAGATCAAAAACAAGATTCGTCAGATTCAGAGACAGATGGCCCAGAAGCGCATGATGAACGACGTGAAGAAGGCGGATGTAATTGTTACCAATCCAACCCATATCAGTGTAGCATTAAAGTATAATTCAGAAGGGATGATTGCCCCCTCAGTCGTAGCCAAAGGGGCGGATCACTTAGCTCTCAGGATTCGAGAAATTGCTAAGGAAAACAACATCCCGGTTGTTGAAAATATTATGCTCGCTCGGACTTTATACAAAACAGTAAAAGTTGGGCACGGAGTTCCCCGCACTCTCTACAAAGCGGTCGCCGAAATTTTAGCGTTTGTGTACAAACTCAGACGTAAGCAAAAGGCCCTTGGTTAATTTGCAAATTGCTCAGGATGAGCAGGAGAGATAGCCCATGGATGGACTACTTGGAAAATTAAAAGTCATCACACAAAATTCCGATCTCGCGGTCGCCGTAGGACTCATGATTGTTCTTGGTGTGATGGTGGTTCCGGTCCCTCCGTTTCTTTTAGATCTCTGTCTCGCTTTTTCAATCGCCATTTCGGTTGCGATTCTTTTGATCTCTGTTTACACCAAAAAGCCTCTGGAGTTCTCGACTTTTCCGGCCGTGCTTTTGATCACGACCTTAATGCGACTGTCACTTAACGTTGCCTCTACACGTAACATTCTTCTTCATGGTGCGAGTGACGGGACCGCTGCTGCTGGACACATCATCCAATCTTTTGGTGAGTTCGTGGTGGGTGGTAACTACGCCGTTGGTATTATCATTTTCATGATCTTAGTGGTCATCAACTTTATCGTTATTACAAAAGGTGCTGGTCGAGTCGCTGAAGTCTCTGCCAGATTCACTCTCGATTCAATGCCCGGTAAACAAATGGCGATCGATGCGGACTTAAACGCAGGTTTGATCGATGAGAAAGAGGCGAAACGTCGCCGAGCCGAAGTCGCTCAAGAAGCAGACTTTTACGGATCCATGGACGGTGCTTCGAAGTTTGTTCGAGGAGATGCCATCGCGGGGATCTTGATTACTTTCATTAACATCATCGGTGGAATTATCATTGGTGTTGCTCAGAAAGACATGAGCTTCGCTGATGCGACACGGGTCTTCACTCTCTTAACTGTGGGAGATGGTCTCATCGCTCAGATTCCTGCTCTCATTATTTCTACAGCTGCCGGTATCATCTCAACCAGAAATTCTAACAACAAAGGTCTTGGAGAATCTGTTGGCACTGAATTCACGGCCCATCCCAAAGCCTTCTACCTCACATCGTGCGCGATTGGGGCCTTTGGACTGATCCCCGGATTTCCAGCAACTCCGTTTTTAATGGTTTCGGGTCTGATTGCATTTACCGGATATAGAGTCGAAAAAAATAAAGCGACGGCAAAACTCACCGAAGCGAAAGCTGCGGTTCAAGAAACAAAGAAAACCACCGAGACTCTCGAGTCACTGCTTCCGGTGGAACTTGTTCAGCTCGAAGTTGGGTACGGGATTGTCTCGATTGTGGATGCCGAACAAAATGGCGACCTCCTCGAACGAATCTCGCACATTCGTAAACAGTTTGCTCTCGACTGGGGGATCATCATTCCTTCAGTTCGTATCAAAGATAATCTTGAACTCAAGCCTGGTGGATACTCAATCAAACTTAAAGGCATCGAGATCGCCAAAGGCGAGCTTATGTCTGATCACTTGATGGCGATGGATCCCGGGACTGTGATTGAGCAAATGGACGGAATTGAAACGAAAGAACCGGTCTTTGGATTACCAGCGATCTGGATTACAGATGATCGCAAAGATGAGGCCCAGTACAATGGTTATACTGTGGTTGATCTCTCAACGATTGTGGCCACTCATTTAACTGAAGTCATGAAGGCCAATCTCTCTGAGCTTCTTGGCCGTCAGGAACTGGTGAAAGTTCTCGATAACTTCAAAGAAGAGAATCCTAAAATTATTTCTGATCTCATCCCGGATATCATGCCACTTGGGATTGTTCTCAAATGTATGCAGAATCTTCTCCGTGAAGGAGTTTCAATCCGCGATCTTCGCACCATCCTCGAAACACTCGCTGAGTTTGGACCGTCGACTAAAGATCCTGAGCAACTTACAGAATACGTTCGCCAAGGACTCTACCGTGGGATCACGGAAAAAATTAAGAGCTCACAGGGGGATGTTCCTCTCTTCACTCTTGATCGCTCCCTCGAAGAAGCAGTCGCTCGCTCGATCATGATGTCGGACCACGGCTCACAACTCAATCTTGATCCAAAGATTACCCAAACGATACTGGCCAGTCTCAATGAAAAAATTGAAGAAGCAACCTCGCAAGGGGAGAAGATGGTCGTCCTTTGTTCACCGGTCATCCGCCGCCACTTCAAGAAGCTGACTGAAAAATTCATTCCCAACATGGTTGTGGTCAGTCATAATGAACTGAGCCCTGATGTAAACATCCGATCTCTCGGGACGGTGAGGTTATAGTAAATGTTCGTTAAGAAATTCGAAGCGGACACTTTAGAAGAGGCCTTGAAAGCGGTTAAGGTTGAACTTGGCCCCGACGCCATCATTCTGAAAACTATCACTAACAGCGGAATCAAAGGTGCTTTGAAAAAAAAGCGCATCGAGATTACGGCCGCGATTTCTGAGAGAAATTTCGAGAAAAAGGCGAAGGTGGATAAAGTGCTTAGTGATGATCAAAAAGAAAGCTTCTATCAAAAATCGGCCACATCCGTAAAAACGACCATTCAGAAATACGCTGATTCTCCCTCTCAAGGTGGAGGCGGCGGTTACGGCGGGATGGGTTTAAATAAAATGGTAAATACGCTCGCCAAGGGCACCGCAAGCCTCGCAGATGTGACCAATAAAACATCAAACATTATCAAAAACAGCCTCGATGATTTTTTAACAACGGATGATAGTCACCAGAATTTTCCTTCGGATGCGATGGATGATGAACCAGTTGTGACTTATAGAAAACCTGTTAGAGAAAAGCCAGCTCCATTAGAGGCCAAGGCTTCTGGACGAGAACAACCTCCTCAAGGCACTGCAGGAAGAGGGAAGTACTCAGAGCCGCCAATGGATCATGGGGAGACAGTTACACTCTCAAGCAAAGGCCAGCAGACCCAGACCACCGCAGCGAATTCACTGAGCCGCGAAGCTTACAATGAACTTCGCCAAGAAGTGCGCACTCAACAACATAAAGTTGAACTCCTTGAGCAAAAAATTCTTGAGCTCTCGCAAAATTATCATTTCAATCAAAAACATTTGAATGAGGCCAAAGGTATTTTCCAACT